>NZ_CAPAEZ010000050.1:0-18687 GCF_948576815.1 uncultured Allobaculum sp. | reverse complement strand
TTATCCCAAGGAGGCGGTCGAGAAAATACCCGTCTTTTATTTGACGCTTACAACGGTAATCGTTTTGTCGACGCTCTGTTCGAGCCGGTCGCAGATCGTGCTGGCAATGGCCTGATTCTGTCTGTCCTTATGCACGTACAGGCGGTCGAGATAGCCGCTCGAATCGATATCGCCAAACCCGACGATTTTCCCGTTTTCCACAGCCACCAGCGTGTAATGCGCCAGAAAGGACTGGCACCAGGCTTGCGGATCTTCTTTTCCAGTCGCCCAGACATCGAGCTGTTTGGGGGAATAGTCTCGGGCGTTGATCGTATGGACGGTGTCATAAAACAATTCCAGCATTTCCCTGCAGTCCGCAGGCGTGTACGCTCTCAGTTCCATGCGATGGTTTCCATCCTTTCCATTCGATCGATCCTTGCCATTTTCTCCTGGCAGTCCCGCTTTTTCTTCCCTCTTGCTTCCGGTTCCCGTTCCGCTTTATTCGATCGGGCTTTTGGCAGAAGGCATCCAGTGAAACGTGCCTTCCAGCACGCAGACGGCCGGTCCGGTCATCCAGGCGGACTCTTCTTCATCGATATCGATGTGAAGCGCTCCGCGCTTAAGTTTGACATCCACGCTTGTGCCGCAGAGGCCTTTGCGATGGGCGTCGATGACGCTTGCACAGGCGCCCGTTCCGCAGGCCAGGGTTACCCCGCAGCCGCGCTCAAACGTCTGAATCTCGATCTGATCGGGCGAAAGGACATGAATGAAGTTGACATTCGTCTTTTCGGAAAACAGCGGATGCTCGCAAATGGCGCGGCCTTTTGCTTCGATATCGCCCATGGCGTTTTCATCAAAAACGAGGGTGTGAACGGTCGACATGAAAAAGGAATCAATCGAAACCGTCTGATCGCCAATCGACAGCGGCCAGTTGTAAATGCGGGCGTCCGGATCGGATACATGAACGCCAATGGCTTCAGGATCGTCGATTGGCTTTCCCATGGCAACGCGGGCCAGAAACGGCTTCTGGCTGATGATTTCGACAGTCTTGGTTCCAGCCAGCGTTTCGATCGTTACCGAATCGGCCTGTTCAAGCAAGCCCTGATCGCGCAGGAAACAGGTCAGGCAGCGGATTCCGTTGCCGCACATGGGGGCCCGGGAGCCGTCCTGGTTGTAGTACTCCATGAAAAACGGATGGGTACGGGCGACCATCAGGCCGTCCGCGCCGATGCCAAAGCGCCGATCGCACACCTGCACGATAAAATCGTGCAAATCGTCGATGCGTTCGGCTTCTTCTTCGCGAATCAAAATGAAATCGTTGCCGCATCCATGGTATTTCGAAACCTGTACATCCATACGCCGTTCCTTCTTTCTATCCCGTCCGACTGGGAGATTATTCGCACTCGTGGGCGATCATTTCCTCAAGACTTTGCGGTTTCAGAACATAGCGCCAGTTTCCGTCCTTGACGAAGACCACGCCGGGGAAGGGCTGCTTGTTATAGTTGCTGGCCATGGAAATGCCGTAGGCACCGGCCGTATAAATCAGAAGCAGATCGTCTTCTTTCGCTTCAGGCAGTTCAATATCGCGAATGACGATATCGCCGCTTTCGCAGCATTTTCCGGCAACCGTGACCAGGCTGGTCGGGGCATCTTCGGGTGCGCCGACGACGCTTGCTGTGTAGCGGGCATCGTAAAGCGCCGGTCGAATCAGATCGGACATGCCGCCGTCGACGAGATAGAAACGGTTTTTCAGGCTCTGTTTAATGCGGGTAATCGTATAGAGCAGATAGCCGGATTCCGCAACAATGGAGCGGCCCGGTTCAATGGTCACCCGTTCGGGCATAAAGCCGCAGCGGGTGAATGTCTTCTGACAGGCGTCAATTAAAAAGGCGCAGGTTTTGGCAATGGGGTTTGGCGTATCCGCTTCGGAATACCAGACGCCAAAACCGCCGCCCAGATCGATTTCTTCGATCGCAATGCCATAGCGATCGTTCAGAACGACCATGAATTCGGCGAATTCCTCAATTTCCTTCGCGTACGGCTCCAGTTCAAAGATCTGAGAACCGATGTGCGCATGCAGACCCGCAAAATGAAGATTTTCGGCCTGCTGGACGGTGCGGATCGTTTCGACAATTCGCTCTTCCATCGTAATCGGGATGCCGAATTTCGAATCGGGTGCGGCCGTCTGAATGTGATGGTGGGTGGCGGCTTCGACAATCGGATTAATCCGCAGCAAAACGCGCATGTTCCGTTCCGGGTATTCCGACGCGATCGAAACGAGCGTCTGCGCTTCTTCCAGACCGTCAAGAATCAGCGTACCTACGCCCCATTCCAGCGCCGCGCGCAGTTCCTTTTTCGTTTTGTTGTTGCCGTGAAAATAAATTGTGCTCAAATCGATGCCGGCGCTTTTCGCCGTGTAAATTTCGCCCAGCGAAACGGAGTCGATATACAGTCCGTTTTCAGCGCAGAGCTTTAAAACCGCCTTATTGGAAAACGCCTTGGAGGCGAAAACCACACGGGTCTCAAATTCATCGCTTTTAAAGTCGTTCACATACGCCTGCATCGTCTGTTCCAGGCCGGTTTCATCGAAAATATAAAGCGGCGTTCCGCATTCTTTTGCCAGAGCGGCAGCGGATACGCCCGAAATCGTCACATCGCCATCGGCGGATTCAATCCGCGCAAATACGTCTTCTTTCATAGGATTCGTTCCCTTTCCTTTTTCCATTTTGCCGGTTTGCGGTATTGCATAATCCGGCTTTTTCCTGCCGCAAACCGCCCTGCAGTTTCCCGTCTTTCGTTGTTAAAAACGGCTCGGGAATGGTTGAAGTGTAGCGAATTTGAACCGGATTCACCACAATCCGAAGCCGTTTTGTTTTTATGAAACCCATTTTCAAACAGGTTTCATACACTTGTTACATGACAATAAAACATTTCACTCGAGCGGAAGAAATCGCCCAGGTCCGGACGTGGCGCCGCGATCTGCATCAGATTCCTGAACTGGGACTCGATCTTCCAAAGACATGTGCCTACATCGAAAATGCGCTGAGCGATCTGTCGTGTAAAATCACGCATCCGCTTCCCTGCGCCGTTGCAGCGTTCTTTGATGCCGGCAAGGAAAGTACCATCGCCTTTCGCAGCGATATGGACGCGCTTCCGGTAAATGAACAGACGGGTCAGCCGTATCAAAGCCGGTATCCAGGGCGCATGCACGCCTGCGGACACGATGGCCATATGAGCAATCTGCTTCTGTTCGCGCATCGGCTGGAACGCTATTATCGCGATCTGGATCAGAACGTTCTTCTGATTTTTCAGCCCGGCGAAGAAAATCCAGGCGGCGCAAAGCCGATCGTCGAAAGCGGGCTTCTCGAGACGTATCACGTGAACCGCATTTTCGGCATGCATCTCTGGCCGCTGCTGGAAAAAGGTGCCATAGCAAGCCGTCCGGGCCCGCTGATGGCCCGCTCGTGTGAAGTCACGATTTCCATTCATGGCAAAGCCGCACACGTTGCCAGGTTTCAGGAAGGGGCCGATGCGATTGAAGCCTGCATGGATGTTTTAAATCAGGCCTACGCGCTTGTGGCGTCGATGCCGGAAGATTCGTTCTGCCTGCTGCGCTTTGGGAAAATGGAAGGCGGACGCATTCGCAATGTGGTAGCCGAAGAATGCGTGCTGGAAGGCACGCTGCGCGCCTTTGAAGAAGCAGATTATCACTTTCTGCGAAATTCCATCGAAGATCTGTGCCATAAAATCGGCCAGAAGCGCGGCGTGCAGATCGAACTTTCCTTTTCAAGCGGCTACCCGGCAGTAATCAATGACCGCACGCTTTTTCAGACAATCGAAAAGGAGATTCCCAGCCTGCAGATTCTCGAGAAGCCAGAGCTCATTACCGAAGATTTCTCCGGGTATTTACAGCAAGTTCCCGGCGTATTCTTTTTCCTCGGAACGGGAACCGGAATTGAACTGCACGATTCGCACTTTGACTTTGAGGAAGACCTTCTCCTGGCCGGAGCCGATCTGTTCGAAGCGCTCTCCCGCCTGCATTTTCCGGATCGAGACAGCGCGCTCTAGGTTTCTCTGCAGAAAGCCGCCCACCGGAATCCAAACATAAATCACGCCCTTGAACCGAGCGCATACAGAAGATGCCCGCCAGTCCATACGGTCCAGCGGGCATCCTGCTTCTTTTTTAATTCCGAACGGCTTCCAGACGATCCTCTGGATCGATTGGGATATCGCACCCGCGATTGTAAATCTGTTTTTCAAGCAATACCCCAACAAAGCCAGCGGCTGCAGCATGCAGACTTTTGCGCCGTACAATCTGCGCCGTACTAATTGAGCGAGGAATCGAAGCTTTCGGGGTCCTTAAACAGATCTTCCTCGTCGTCTTCCTCTTCTTCATCCGGGTCGATGAATTCCCCTTTCAGGAACTCCCCGGTGTTCAGATCGATCGCGTAGCGAAAGGCGCGCGGGGTTTTCGGATTTCCCTCGGAATCCGTCTCATCGGAAAGAATGAAGTCTTCCGCGGTGGCGTTATGTTCGAGGGCGTTCATGAAACTGGATACCAGATCGTGGCCCGCTTCCATGATCGCCAGAGCTTCTTCTGCCGTTGCACCCTGAAAAAGGATCGCCAGAATCCCCGGCGTAATGGAATGAATTTCTCCAATGGCCATGACCAGACTCGCCAGAACGCTTTCCTTTTCCGGATTGTATGGATTGACCTTCACCCGCTCCCGGTAGCGGATCTCGCCGCGCTGCGGATGGTAGAAGAACAGGCTTCGAGGACGCTCGTAATTGACCAGACAGATGAACTCCGCCATGGTGGAAATAAGATCCAGATCGTCTCGTTCCGTTCCGACGGGGAAGCTCATGGTCGTTTCAAAATCTTTTTCTCCGGTCAGGATGAGCATGTCGTAATTCAGTCCATGAGACGACCCGAACGTCAGGGTAAACATTCCGTTGATCTCATCAAAATCGTATTTCCAGTTTCCGCCTTCGAGTACATCCTGAATGGCGTCGGAAATTTTCTTGTTATAGGGAACTGTTTCCATACATTGCTCCTTTCTGCAAATCGTTCTCTTGTTCTGAAGGCTTATTTACAGGTTCTGGGGCCTTCAGCCTGCCTTTCTCTTTGGATTTTATTGTAGCAGAACATGGAATTCGTGAATTGGCAGGGGGCAAACGAAATATGAATACGTTTTCGTCTGGATGATGTACTTTATGCACTTATAAAAGTATGGAATTGTCTTCGAATGCTACAATTTTTCTATGACTAAAGATATTTTGATTTTGGGAATCACCTTGTTTTCCATGTTCTTCGGCGCCGGAAACCTGATCTTTGCTCCCTACCTTGGGGCGCAGGCAGGCAGTGCTCTCGTTCCGGCTTTAAGCGGCATGCTCGTCACCAGTGTGGTCATGCCGGTTGTCTCCATCTGCATCATCGCCCCGTACCGGACCGCTTCCAATATGATCAGCAAAATCTGGAATCCGCTCGGTCCAATTTTCATGACCATCGTCTATTTACTGATCGGTCCATGCATCGCCATTCCGCGTACCGCCGGAACCGCGATGGAAATGTGGTCCTGGCTGATTCCGGCCAGACCCGTTCAGATTGCGGCAATCTGTCTCTTTTTTATTGCCGCCTACTTCATGGCTGTCCATCCCGGAAAGCTTAAGGATATTCTGGGCAAGATCATGGGCCCGATTCTTCTGATTCTGATCCTCTGCGTCTGCATTCCGCTTCTGTTTGCGCCAGCCAGTGTTTCCGCTCCGGCTGCCGCATTTGCGAACAGCCCCTTCTGGACCGGCCTGAACGAAGGCTATCAGACCATGGATATTCTGGCCGCCTTCTGCTTTGGCATTCTGATTACGACCAACATCGAAAAAATGAACATCAAGAAGAAAAATCAGGCGCTTGCGCTTTCCGCAGTCTGCGCCGGTATTCTTCTTGCTCTCGTGTACATTCTTCTGGCGGTTTGCTCGTCTCGCAACAGCGTGCTCTTCGGTTCCTTCACAAACGGTGCGCAGATTCTTTCTGCCGCGGCTACTCAGACCTGGGGAAGCCTTGGACGCATTCTTTCCGGTCTGATCTTCCTGATCGCCTGCCTGAACGTCTGCTCCGGTCTTCTCGCCTGCTGCGCGGAATACTTCCAGGAAACGTTCGGCAAACTTTCCTACCGTTCCTGGCTGATCACCTTTACCGTTGCCGGCGCCGTTGTCGCCTGCACCGGTCTGGATTCCATCCTTTCCTGGTCCGGAACCCTGCTCTCCTGGATTTGCCCGATTGCAATCCTGATTCTTGCGATCGGTCCGTACAATTCCGTTCACAAGTCTCTGAAAGCCAAAAACAGCTAAAACGCAGCCGCCTTCCCCGTCGGCTTTTTTGACGGCCTGTCGGGCGGACTGCCCTTGAACTTCAAAATCAAAACGGTCTCTTATCCCCGTTCTTCTGAAAAACAGAAGGGGAGATAAGAGACCGTTTTCTTCGTTTCACTGCTTTGATTTCTCACAGGGCGGTGTCTGCAAAAGCTCTTTTGAAACTCTGCAGATTTAGTGTCCTTTTTCCGGCGTCCAGCCTGGTCGATAGATCGGATGGAGACCGCCTTTGCCTTTATAGCCGTCCCGTATTCCGGTCCAGATGATCTTGATCTTCGTTGGATTGTGGCGAATGAGCGCGATGCCGATTCGTCTGGCGGAACGCGTCAGGCCGCCAAAAAATCCGAAATGTTCACGGTGCATAATGACCGCGTTGCGGGTTCCGTAATAGTCTCGCCATGAGGGAATTTCATCGTTGGTCAGATTGTCCACATGATACATCACGGATGCGGGAACACAGACCATTTTTCCCAGTTTGCCGACGCGAAGGGCGTGTTCGTAGTCATCGTTATAAATGAAGAACTCTTTTCGCGGAAGACCCGCTTTTTTAAGTGCGGAAGACTTCATCATCGTGCCGACAAACGAGTAGATATCAATTTCAAACGATTCTTTGGAATACTCTTCTTCCGGAACCGGCGATTCGACATAACCCAGAATCGACTTTTTAATGCGGCAGCGGTGAATGCCGGAGAAATGATCCACGTTATAGACACCGCTGGTTACGGCTACGGTATCGGCCATTTCAGCAGGGTGCTTTTCGATATAGTCATTCAGCTTTTCCAGCATAGTCTCTGCCGGAACCGCGTCATCATCAGCGACAAACACCCACCCAGATTCATGCTCGAGTGCGCGTTTCATGCCTTCGTAAAAGCCGCCGCTTCCACCGATGTTTTCCGGCGGAAAGAGAACTTCCTTTTCAAACGGCGTATCTTCTTTCAGCCAGCCGCGCAGAAATTCATCGGTTCCGTCTGTACTCTTGTTATCGACAACAATCAGTCGTGCCGGTGTAAGTGTCTGCTGGCTCCAGGCCTTCAGCGTTTTTTTCAGATCGTTCAGGCGGTTAAATGTGACTAGCACGATGGATACATCCAAACGTTTCTCCATAAATTTTCCTTTCCAGGGCGGAAGTCCAAATGAAAGGACGCCTGCCGCTTATGATTTTCGATTGCAGAAAATGCGTATGTACCGGCTGCGCCGGATTTGTCTTCGATTTACTGGCCGTCAGCCTGCGAAGTTTCCGCTTCTGAAGAAGGCGTATGAAACGCGGGCATCTGGGCATCCAGCCGACGGTCCATCACTTCAGCCGGATTTTCTTTTGCCAGATATTTAAAGAACAGTGAATTCTGGTACGTATCGGAAACGAAGTTTCCGTAAATGCCGCCGGACGAATGATACTGATTCAGCGTCTTGATTTCGTCATAGGTCAGATCCTGACGACCGGCCTGCGCGACGTAATAAATGCCGCGGACCACTTCGACCGCCGGCGTTGCTGCGCCGATCAGAAGCGTCACGCTCAAACCGATATTGCAGACGGTTTTCACTTTTGGATAGCGGCGGGAGCGGCCATGGGCCTGCCAGTTCACCAGACTCTGCGCACAGAGCGTACACAAAATCATCAGCGGCGGAATGGTGGCGCGCATGCAGAAATCCGAACCAATGCCGACGCGAATGGACGGATAGAGAATGAAGCTTGCTGCGATCAGATAAAACAGCGGGTTGCTGTAGTCCTGGGGAATCAGGAAGATCCAGTAGATGCCGACTTCGAGCAGCAGAAACAGCACGTAGCGCTTAAATTCCACGTTCGGACTGAAGGCGGAAACGGCCGCAAACAAAACGAGAAGGAAGAACGATGGAACCAGAAAAGTAATAGCTTTGTTTTCTCTGCGCTTTTTAAACCGCCAGAGCAGAACGCCAAATACGACCGCAGCGATCACAATCATGACCAGCAGGTATTCCGATTTGGCATTGATCGTAAAGAGCGTGGGATCCACGCCTTCAGACGTGCCGTCCATCGTTTTTTCAAACGCCGAATTGGCCATCAGATACAGACCGACCGGAATTACCACGAAAATGAAGGAGACGATATTGGAGAGCGAAAACAGTTCTCTGAAATACGCGCCCGCTTTCTTTTGCGAAACGGCTTTTCCCATCATGACCAGGGCGTTGGCCACCAGAAGCAGACCAAGACCGACACTCGGCAAAGAGGCAGAAAGCAGAAGAACTCCAATCAGGAACGCGTAGTTGGAACAGGTATCTTCATTCATGAAAATCAGCGTGGCCACCCAGGCTGGAATGGCTTGGTTAAACACCCAGAACAGCTGGGTCGTATTGGAGCTGAACTGATACGGGGTAGCCCACCATTCCAGATGCTTCGAGGAAAGAATCGTTTCCCAGGAGCCGTCCAGCATAAACGTTCCCAAAAAATCGAGACCGCTGAAAATGACCAGAATGAAGAAGATTAAGAAAAATGCCTTATTGGATTTAGCACCGATCCACAAAAGCATCATCAGCCAGGTGAGGAAGATGCCGGCGGCAGTCCAGAACAGCAGGAGCACGTTGCCGATCGCAAAGCCCTGACTGAGCGATCCAGTCACCAGAAAGGCCATTTTTCCAAAAACAGCCGACACCAGCCACAGCCCGGTGTAATAGGTGAGCATGGTATTGGTTGCGGGATAGTAGACCGGCCAGTCGTATTCGATCAGATCGCGGAATATCGCGTTTCGCTCATTCCAGTCCGAAGTCTGATAAAACATGTTTCCCAGTCCGCCCAGATAGCACCACAGCAGGATCAGAAGAAACAGGATCACCAGGACCATCCAGGAGATTTCAATCGTTTTTTCTTTTTTTACCGGTTTGCATATAATCCAGACGTACAGAAACCCCAGGATGACGCTTAAAATTACGCCGATATACAGCTTGAGATAAGAGAGGAAAAAGATCAGAACCGGAACCGCCAGAAAAGCTAAAGCCCATGGCCTGACTCTTGAATATCGAATGGTTAGGGTCTGCATTGCCCATCCTCCTTAGCGTTTGGCTGGTCAGGCCTCGGAACATCCGGCATTTTGGGCTCTGACCGCAAAAAACAAGCAGCAGGGTATCAGCCAACCGGATTGCTCCGTGCAGCCTGCTGCTTTCATTCACAATTTTGTCTTACTTTAGAAACTAGCCTTCGTCTACCATGTCGACGATCATGATGTTCTCCAGTTCTTCACGCGGAAGGAACGGAGCCAGATCTTCGAGTGGAGGCGAAACAAGCGTACCGTCTTCCAGACGCTTTGTCGCACTCTTCGGTTCCCACACCTGATCGGTATTGGTGAAGATTTCGGTAAAGACAGGGCCTTCCATGCTCAGCGCTTTCTGAACCGCTTCTTTCATTTCTGCGTTGGAATGCGCAGAAATGTAGGGGTAGCCAAAAGCTTCGGCGAGCTTTTTGTATTCCGGGAAGGAAAGATCGTGCGATTCCGGACCGATTCCCACTTTGCAGTGGTTGGAGAACAGATTGTTCTGCGTAATCCGGATGGACTGATAGCCTTCGTTATTAATCAGGAAGAGCTTGATGGGCAGTTTATTCGTGATGATCGTCTGCAGTTCCTGCAGATTCATCATGACGCTTCCATCGCCTTCCAGACAGATGGTATCGCGTTTTCCGCCGCTGATGCATGTACCAATTGCGGCGGGCAGTCCGTAACCCATGCTGGCAACTGCGCTGTTGTTATGCATGCGGCTGCCTTTCTGAATAACGTATGCCTGATTGCCGACAACGCAGCACGCACCGTTGGAAACCGCGGTGAGCGAATTTTCCGGGAGCTGACTGGAGAGGTACTGAATGAACGCGTACACATTGGCGGTTCGTCCGTTTTCTTTCCAGTGTTTTTCCTGAACAACCGGATAGTTCTTTCTCCAGCTCTGGGTCGTTTTTAACCACTCGCTGTGATCGCCGCTGTCCTTCACATCGAGACGATCGGACAGTCTGGTCAAAAAGTCCTTAGCGTCAGCCCAGACTGGCTGCTCCACATGAATCGTCGGCTTTTTCATTTCGGCCGGATCAATATCCACCATGATGACTTCCGCTTCACGTGCCCACGTTTTCCAGTTGTAGCCCACCTGACGAATGGAAATACGGGTTCCAACCGCCAGAATCAGATCGGCGTTCTGAATCGCCCAGTTTCCAGGTCGATCGCCCATGTTTCCGGCACGTCCGGCGTTGAGCGGATTGTCATCTTCCATCAGATCAACGGCGTTCCAGTAGGTAACGACCGGAATGCCGAGTTTTTCTGCCGCTTCCCGGAACTTGTCGTACCCGTCAGACAGGCGAATGCCGTATCCGGCATGAAAAACAGGCCGTTTGGCCTTTTTAATTTTTTCGATGATTTCATCCACCGTTTCTTCCGAAACGGCAGGAGGGAGAGCGGCGTCATCCTCAGCTGGATCATAGCCTTCCAGATCGTCCGTTTCGATGGTCATTCCCTGAAAGTTCAGAGGAATATCGATCCATACAGGACCTGGACGGCCAGTGGTCGCCAGATGCCAGGCTTTTTCCAGCACATAGCGGATTTTCATGGGGTCTTCGAGCATGACTGCATACTTGGTCATCGCCTGAACCGCCCTGGTAATGTCATATTCCTGATCGCCTAAAGCTCGAAGCGGCGTTCCGGTAAACTGCTGCGCATAGCGAGCGGTGGTGTCATAGCGGACCTGACCGCTAATAATAAACATCGGAATCGAATCCAGCCATCCGCCCAGTACGCCGGTCAGTGCGTTGGTTCCGCCTGGACCGGTCGTTACGCAGACCGCCGCAATCTTATTTTCCAGACGCGCATAGGCTTCTGCGGCAATCGCACACGCCTGTTCGTGATGGTTGTAGGTCGTGTGGAGACCTTCCTTATGGCCGAGCGCATCATTGAGATGCATGGCTCCGCCGCCGACAACGCTGAATACATCGGTAACGCCATGATCCACAAGAAAATCGGCTACATAATCCGCTATTCTCTTCTTCATAATCGTTCTCCCTTCGTAGCTTTTCTCGAGTTTTTAATTTTTATCGAGAGAGCTCGCGTCTTCGTTAAGTCTGGGTTTCTGAAGTTCTTACTGAACGTTCACAAACCGCTCGGATTCAAATGAAGACGCTCAGTTTTCGGCGCTTTTCTCGGGCGCCGGGAAATTTAGACGTTCCTCTTCTACGACAAGAGGACGATTCATAATGCGTATATTCATAGACATAATGTACTCTCCGACCAGTCCGATAAAGAACAGCTGCAGAGAGCCAAAGAAAAATACGCCCAGCAGTACGGGAGTCATTCCCGCGGAAAAGTTGTTCCAGTTGCACAGCTTCAGAATCAGATACACCAGACCGACGATAAAGCTCAGCATGGCGATAATGAAACCGCCGATTGTCGCAATGCGCAGGCCGACTTTCGTATAGGAAGTAAAGCTGAGCATGGCGGCATCGTAAAGGGAATACCAGTTGTTATGAGTTTTTCCCGCTTTTCGCTTTGCCTGGGTATAGGGAACATCTTTTCGTTTTGGTCCCAGTTCAGCGACAATTCCGCGCAGAAACGGCGTGGGATCTTTCAGATTGCGCAGGGTATTTACAAAGCTTTTATCATACAGACCGAATCCCGTAAAGTGCTCGATCTGTTCTACATTCGACATCTTCTTGATCATCTTGTAGTAGATGGTCCGCAGTATGCGAATGAATTTGTTTTCTTCCGACTGCGTCTTGATGCCGCAGACGATATCATGACCGTCTTCCCAGTTCTTCACGAAAACGGGAATCATGTCGACCGGATCCTGGAAATCTGCACACAGGCAGATGGTAGCATCGCCGGTAGACTGCAGAATTCCGTAATAGGGCGAATTAAACTGGCCAAAGTTTTTCGCGTTCAGAATCGCCTTGATTTTTGGATTGCCTTTGCACAGCACTCTGAGCTTTTCCCGGGTCGTATCCGTGGAGCAGTTATCGATAAACAGAATTTCGTAATCGTAGTCTGGAAGCGCACTGGCAAATTCATCAATTACCGCCTGCGAAATAGGAATCACGTTTTCTTCTTCGTTATAGCAAGGGATAACTACACTGATTTTTTTTTGATGATCTTTATTTCTGCTCATTTTCCCTGCCTTCTTCCTGTTCTTCCATCCATTCCACAGTCTTTTTGACGCCTTCTTCAAAGCCTGTGAATCGGGTATATCCAAAATCTTTTTTCAGCGGTTCCACATCCGCTTCCAGATGCATGATCTGCATGGGGCCGTAAGGCACTGCCCCAAACTCCAGCTCAGATCCAGACTGGCTGACGGCTTTCATCATTTCAATGGAGTCTTTCAGTTTTCGTGTTTCATCGCTGCCTAACGGATACACGTCGCCGGGCTGATCGCCTTCGATGGCACGAATCATAATCTCGGCCACATCATCGCAGTAGATGAAATTCCAGAACTGCTCTCCAGGCGTATATTCCGCCTTTTCGTTTTTTCGCATTTTCTTCAGGCTGCTCATGACCACAGAATTGGGCTGATCGTATGGGCCATAGGCACTCAGAATTCGAAACCAGAAGCAGCGCATCTGATTTTGCGTGCAGTACAGTCGGGTGAGCTGGCCGGCAGCCAGTTTGGCGATCCCATATCCCGTTACGGGAAAGCAGGGCGTATCGGCTCTCAGGATCTGACTGTGTAGGCCATATTCCGCCTGAGAACCTGTCCCGACAAAGGTATGACAGTTCAGGTTCTTTGCCAGGCGCACCGCGTCGGCAGCGTATTCAATGTTCTGGCTCTGAAGGAAAATATCGTTTCTTTCCTGTCCGGTCGTACCTGCCCAGGCTAAGTCGAGAAACGCGGAATAATCAGGCTCCAGTCGTTCGGTCAGACTGTCTAATTCAGAAAGTCTGCATTTTACGATCTGTACCAGCGGACTCTGCGGAATCCGGCTGAGCCGTTTCGAATCCGGATTGGCAATGACCGTTACCGGAATATTTCGTTTCAGAAACTGACGAATCAGAGCCAGGCCGATCATTCCCGTCGCGCCGGAAATAATGACTTTTTTCAGTTCCATACGCGGGCGTCTACGCGTTTTCTTTCTGAGCGTCAGCCTTTTTCTGCGCGAAGTAGTCGTGAATGGACTGTGCCATGTAATCCAGTTTTTCTTCTGTCATTCCCGGATATACGCCAATCCAGAACGTTTCTTCCATGATGCGGTCCGTATTTTTCAGATCGCCGATCACGCGATAGCCTTCCTGCGTTCTGCGCATTTCGTCAAAAGCGGGATGCTTAATCAGATTGCCGGCAAAAAGCGCACGGGTCTGAATGCCGCGGCCTTCCAGGAACTGCACCAGTTTATTGCGGTCTTCCGGATCTTTTACCGTCATCAGGAAGCCGAACCAGCTTGGATCGGACTTCTCGGTAGCCACCGGCAAAATCAGTTCATTCGAAAGATCCTGCAGACGTTCGCTGAGATACTTGAAGTTTTCGCGGCGGCGTTTCGCAAATTCCGGCATTTTTTCGAGCTGGGCAACGCCTACAGCAGCCTGCATATCGGTCGCTTTCAGGTTGTAGCCGAAATGGGAATACACGTATTTGTGATCATAGCCTAAAGGCAGTTCTCCATACTGCCGGTCAAAGCGGTGATGGCAGCGGTTGTCCTGGCCGGACTTGCAGATGCAGTCTCTTCCCCAGTCCCGCATGGAGAACATGATTTTGCTTAAAACCGGATTGTTGGTATACACCGAACCGCCTTCGCCCATCGTCATGTGGTGAGGCGGGTAAAAGCTCGAGGTTCCAATATCGCCGATCGTTCCGGTGAACCGTTCGGTTCCATGGTAGTTGTATGTGGAGCCCAGAGCGTCACAGTTGTCTTCGATGAGCCAGAGGTGATGCTTATCGCAGAAATCCTTTACCTTTTCCAGATTAAACGGATTTCCCAGCGTATGCGCGAGCATGACGGCTTTGGTTTTATCCGAAAGCGCCGCTTCCAGCTGATCCGTGTCGATATTGTAGCCAGGGATCGTTACATCGACAAAAACAGGTACGGCGCCGTACTGAATCATCGGTGCAACGGTTGTCGGGAAGCCGGCGGCAACGGTGATGACTTCATCGCCGCGTTTAATGGCTCGATCGCCCAGCAGAGGCGAAGTCAGGGTCATGAAGGCCAGAAGGTTGGCACTCGATCCAGAATTGACGAGCGCTACATAGCGAACGCCCAGATACTCACCAAGCTTTTCTTCGAACTGATCGGTATACCGTCCCGCTGTCAGCCAGAATTCCAGCGCGCTGTCTACCAGATTTACCATTTCTCGGTCATCGTAGACGCGCGAAGCGTAGGAAATCCGATCCCCTGGATGGAAATTGCTGTTCTGGTTATGGTAGCGGGTCGCGTACTCCTTCACCGCAGCAAGGATTTCTTCTCTTGCCTGCTGTTCATTTTTATTTTCAAACATCAGTGGGTCTCCTTTAAAAATTCAAGAATCTGAGCGGAAGTCACTTCATTCAGATCCTTCCCGTCCCGCCATTGTTTCGACCATTCAACCGTTTTTTCAACAGCTGTTCTGGCATCCCATCGCGGTTTCCATTCAAATGTGCGTTTCAGTTTTGAGCAGTCCAGCTTCAGGAAGTTGGCTTCATGCGGTGTGTTCATGCTTTTAGTCTGCCACGAAGCGCCTTCGTTCCAGGCGCGACAGAAAATATCCGCAAGTTCGCCGGTCGTCAGGCAGTCGCTTTCTTCGGGCCCGATATTATAATTTCCGCTCAGCTCTGGCTCTTCCATCTGCTTTTTGGCAATCACCAGGTAGGCATAGAGCGGTTCAAGCACGTGCTGATAGGGCCGAATGGAATTCGGATTGCGGACATCAATGACTTCTCCGTTCAGAGCCGAACGAACGCAGTCGGGAATAATGCGGAAATTGGCAAAATCACCGCCTCCAATGACGTTTCCGGCGCGGGCGGTAGACACCGCGATGCCCATTTCTTTCAGAAAAGACTTCTTATAGCTGTCCGTTACCAGTTCCGAACAGGACTTGCTGTTGGAATAGGGGTCATAGCCGTTAAGGCGATCGATTTCACGATAACCCCATTCCCATTCCCTGTTTTCATAAACTTTATCGGTCGTAACGTTCAGTACCGATTTCACCGATGGAGTCTGTCTTACGCACTCCATCAGATTCACTGTACCCATTACGTTGGTTTCATAGGTGTATACCGGTTCCTTGTAGGAATCGAGAACGATCGGCTGAGCGGCCAGATGAATGACAATTTCAGGCTGCTTTTCTCTGAAGATCTCTTTCATTTTCTTGAGATCCCGAATGTCGCAGATCCGGCTGTCCATCTGCTTATCGAGTCCCATCAGATCAAACAGAGCCGGGTTTGTCGGCGGTTCAAGAGCGATCCCGGTGACTTCCGCACCGAGCTCAAGGAGCATCTTGGACAGCCAGGAGCCCTTAAAGCCTGTATGACCGGTCAGTAGAACTTTCCTGCCTGCGTAAAACTTTTTTAATCCATCCAGACTTTCCATGGGGCTTCTCCTTTGCTCAGCAAGCTTTCCAGCTTTTCCTTATCCTTCATCGTATCCATGCACTGCCAGAATCCAGGATGCTTATACGCATTCATCTGGCCTTCTTCGCAGATACGCTCAAACGGTTCCTTTTCCAGAGTTGTCGAATCCCCGTCGATGTAATCAATCACCTTGGGATCGAGGACCATGAAGCCGCCGTTGATCCAGCCGCCGTCCTTAACCGATTTTTCGCGGAAACTGTGGACTTCGCCGCCCTGGTCAATGTCCAGAACGCCAAAACGGCCGCCGGGGAGTACGGCGGTAATAGTTGCGAGCTTATGGCTGTCTTTATGACTCTGAATCAGTGCATTCAGATCTACATCGGAAACACCGTCGCCGTAGGTCATGAGAAAAGGCTCGTCGCCCAGATACTCACGAATGCGCTTCAGTCTTCCTCCGGTCATCGTATTCAGACCGGTATCGATCAGTGTAACTTTCCAGGGTTCAGCTGTGCTGTCAAAAAAGGTCTGTTCTCCCGTTTTGAAGTCGTAGCTGACATCGGAGGTGTAAAGAAAATAATCCGAAAAGAACTCTTTTACCTTATGGGCTTTGTAGCCGAGGCAAATGATGAAGTCATCGAATCCAAAGTGATAAAAATATTTCATGATGTGCCAGAGGATCGGCATGCCGCCGATTTCTACCATTGGCTTTGGCTTCAGATACGATTCTTCACTGATTCGAGTTCCAAATCCGCCGGCTAATATAACAACCTTCATATGTATCTCCTTTTTCCTGATCTTCTCGTTTACTGGCTGAAATCCGGGTTGGGGATACAAAATAAAAGTCATCAAGTTCGCTGCAATTCTGTATCGGATTCACTTCAGCCTTATCTTCGCAAAGTCTGGCAGATTGCCATCTCACAAAACTGCATAAAACGCAGTTTCGCCCTTTAGATTAAGCAGTCAATCTAAAAAGGTCAATTTTCGGGACCAGTGTCAAAATATATGCCCATCCTTCTTTGGGCAGTATGTATAATGAATCGACGTTATTTTTTAAGCCCATATATTTTATTCACTATGGCCTTACTTTATCCACTAATCATTATTGACTGCGTTTATAATGCCGATTCAGCGCTTGCATTTTTTCAGGATTCCGATTCTCTGTATGGTAGTATTTGGAATCGAGATTATGAGTCGGCTCATTTCCAGTTCTGGAAAATGATGGTCTGGCGTCTTCTTCAAGTCATGCTGTTCTGCGGACCGGAACAGGTTTTTTCTTTTTCTGGAAACTCATCCCGGTCTGATGCTTTTCGTCAGATTTAAGGAAAGAATAAAGCGCATGGCTATGTGTTTTTTATCTAATCTATAAATCCAATAGAGGAAAGTTTATATGAAATCAAAACAATCTGTTCAGGCTGCAAACACCTTTTACAATTCGGCTGGAACCCTGGTCTATTTTGCCTGCCAGTATCTTCTGACCATTCTGGTCGCCAGAATTGGAGGACTGCGTGACGCTGGTATTTTTTCACTCGTCCTGTCCGTAACGAATATTTTTGCCTGTATTTCTCTTTTTGGACTTCGAAACTTTCAAGTTTCGGACGTAGAAGGAAAATATTCGGACAAGACCTATTTAAAGGCATGGTTCTCGGCTATTCTTCTGTCTCTGATTTTATTCCTGGTCATTGTTCCTTTTCTGCGGCTCGGCCAGGAAGCTCTCGTATGCAGTCTGATCTATATGATTTACAAAACCGGAGAAACCCTGTCCGATCTGACCTTTTCATTTTATCAGAAAAGCGATCGGTACCGTTCCATTCTTTATTCTCTCTGCCTGAAAGGTCTGCTGACGCTTATCGTCTTCGGTACGGTTCTCTGGTTTACCAAATCGCTGACTGTCACCCTTGCTCTGATGACAGGGATCTATTTTGTCATCCTTCTGGTATTCGATTTCCCGCGGCTTAAAAAATGCCTGAACCTTTCGGATAAAGCGCCGACCTCAAGCGTCCGGCAGATCCTGCTGCAGTGCTGGCCACTCATGCTCTACACAGCGCTTGTTCCGTATCTGAACTTCATTACTCGATTCCTTGTGGAAAAGCAGTATGGACAGACGATTCTGGGCGGCTATTCTTCCGTCACCATCATCATTTCCGTTCTGAGCACATTCATGAACTCTGTGTTCGTTACGATTATTCCAGAACTTTCTTCCAATTACCTGAACAGAAAATATAAAGCCATTCAGTCCAAACTGATTTACCTCTCTGGCGGTATCGCCGCTATGGTCGCTGTAATCTGTCTGGCGGCTGCATGGATTGGAAACTGGGTGTTCGAACTTGTATTTGGAGCGCAGATTCTCGACTACATGTATCTGCTGCAGCCGACCATCCTCGCATCCGGTCTGCTGACATTCCACACGTTCTTCAGTTCTCTGCTCATTTCCTTCCACAAAATTAAGCACGTCCTCTACTCTTCGCTTCTGGCTGCCCTTCTGACAACGGTCTGTGTTTTCCCGTTTGTTCAGCTGTGGGGATTATCCGGATCCGTCTTTTCCATGATTGCCGGACTTCTGGCCTCCTCGCTCTGGCAGCTGACTGTCATCTTAAAAGATCTCAAAACGGCACCTGTAAAAGAACAGGTCAAAGGATAGCCTTCAGCGCTCTTCCAGAAAAGCTTCCTTTCAAACGTCTTCCATATAACGGTGAGATTTACCTTCAGGGATAAAAAACAAAACCTCCCAATATCCAGAAAACTCACAACAAACACTGGGCTGCATTCAAACGCATTTGTTTCGAATGCAGCCCTTTTTTTATACGGATTTTCTCAATGCTGTTCACTTAAGCTTCACAAGCTCACTTACAAATCAGGTTAGTTCCT
>NZ_CAPAEZ010000049.1:0-18743 GCF_948576815.1 uncultured Allobaculum sp. | reverse complement strand
ACTAGAAAGGCAAGGCACTGCTCACTTGTGAAGCTTAAGTGAACAGCATTGGAAATAAACGCAAAAAAACCGGAAACGCTACAGGCGTTCCCGGCGGGAAAAATCAATAAAGCGAAACTTATCCGGACGATGCCGGGATTCCGTATATTCAAAAAGTCTGGCGTCTTCCAGATACGTATTGGAGCGGACAACGACCAGAAGCGTATTGCCGTTCAGATCCATATGTTCTGCATCGAATGCGCTGGCCGGTTCTACGGTAATTTCCTTGCGCGCAAATCCGATCGGAAGCCGAAGCGTCTGCTCGATATATTCGTACAGGGAGTTTTGTGCAATTTCCGGGGTAAGACCTGGAATGATTCCCGGATTGAGATAATCCCGGTCTTCAATAATCCGTTCCTTGTCATAGGTGCGAATGCGTATGATTTGGACGGCTTTCGATCCTTCGGGCATGGACAGCTTTTCGAGAATGACGGGATCGTCGATCAGGCCGAACTGGATGACGTCGGTTTCAATTTCCTGACTGGAATGCGCAGCGAGTTCCTTGAAAGAGATTAGGCCGGATGTAGGGAAGGTGACAATATCGACGGGAAGAACGCGCGAGCCTTTTTTTTCTTTGAGGATACGCTTACGTTCGGCAAGCAGATTCAGGGCTTTGCGAACGGTATCCCGGCTGGCACCAAACTCCTCGCACAATTCGTTTTCGCTGGGCAGATAGGAATCTGCTGGATACCTTTTACTGGTGATCCGTTTGGAAATTTCTCTGGCTATTTCAATGTATTTGGACATCTCGCCGCTCCTTTCCATACTCGATTGCATACCTGCAGGCACGACGTGCGGTATGGGCCCGTTCAAAATCTGCTGCAATCATTTATAAGAGGCATCGTACCATTTATAACCGGCCTGTATTTTATTTTGATCTGTCTGGATTGGCCGGCAGCGGGCAGCTGTTTCGATTTGTGCCGGGATTACTTGTTCAGCCCCTGGTCGATCTGATGCAGGCGCTCGATCGTTTCGTTTTTCAGAAATTCCGGGGTGCTGGCACCTGATGTTACCGCGACTTTCTGGATTCTGGCAAAGTCGAATCCGTCCAGTCCGCTCGCACTTTCAATCTGAAGAACATGGGGAATTCCAGCTTCCAGACCCGTCTGAGCCAGTTTGCGGGTGTTGTTGCTTTTGGGATCGCCGATCACGACGAGCAGATCATAGCCCTGATCCTTTAAATTCATGACGGCCTGCTGCCGCAGTCTTGTCGCATTGCAGATTTCGGACCCAAATTCGGCCTGCGGATACTTCAGCGCGATTCGATCAAACAGATCTTTTAAGCCCGAGACGGACATGGTGGTCTGATTTGTGACGAAAATCTTACCGGTTACCCCTTCCGGAATGTCCTCTTCCGTTTCAATCAGATAAAAGGCAGGCCGTTCGGACGGGTTCGATGGGGCATCGCTTTCCAGACGGCAGTCCATGGCGGCTTCCGCTTCGGGATGCGCTTTGATACCGATATAAAAAAGCGTATAACCTTCCTTGCGTTTCTGGGCAATCAGTTTCTGTGTGGAAAGGACATACGGACAGGACGCGTCGATGCAGACCATTCCTTTTTCTCTGGCCTTTTCCCGAACCGCATTGCTGACGCCATGGGCGGTAAAGATGACCAGACCGTCATCAATCTGATCGAGCAGCTCCAGCCGGGTTTTGCCTTTGGCTTCCAGAATATGGAGTCCCTGGGCTTCGAGATGACTGTTGACAAACGAATTGTGGACGAGCGATCCGAGAACGGTAATCTTTTCACCTGGATGTTCGCTCACGATTTTTTCGGCCAGACGGATCGCCTGATTGACACCGCCGCAAAATCCCTGAACGGGAACTTCAAAAATTTCCATAGGTCAGCTCCTGAATGGCCGGTTTTTTCGACCGGACTGTACAATTGAGAGGATGGGCATCAAATCATGATACCTTCTTAAATATGCCACAATATACAGGAAGAGGTGTTTCTGTGAATCGTATAGAAGAAATTATGAAAATTGAGGGGTTTAAAACACTCACCCCGATTCAAAAAGCGGTAGTTGAACGCAAGGATAAAAACCGGGATCTGATCGGTATTTCCACGACCGGATCCGGTAAGTCGCATGCCTTTTTCATGCCGATCTTTGAGCGGATCGATCCCGATCTCGATCAGGTTCAGGCGGTAATTTCCGTTCCAACCCGCGAACTGGCCTGGCAGCTGTATGAGCGTTCCAAGAAAATTTCCGCTCATTTTGGCGTTCGTACGGCCCTGATTACCGGCGGACAGGAAAAGAAAGAAGGCGGTCTCACCCCGCAGATTGTCATCGGTACGCCGGGGCGCATGAAAGACCAGTTTCTCGACGACAAGACCCTTCGTCTCGATACAGCGAAAATCATGGTCATCGACGAAGCGGATATGACGATGGAATTTGGCTTTCTTGAAGATGTGGACGCGATTCTTTCCCATATGAAGGACGATGTCACCGTTATGGTTTTCTCGGCGACGATCCCGGAAATGCTTCAGCCGTTCCTGAAAAAGTACCTGACCAATCCGGAACTGATTCGCATCGGAAGCGATGAAGACTTTGCGGCACAGATCCGTCACATTCTCATTGATCGCAAGCACAAAACGGATGCGCAGCGAGTCGAAGATGTACTCAGTGCAATTCATCCGTACGTCTGCCTGATCTTTACCAATACCAACCAGGAAGCCGCCGCGCTCGCTAAGGAACTGCGCAATGACGGCTACGACCTCGTCGAACTGCACGGGGACCTCGAAGCCCGTGAAAGAACGAAGGCCATCCGCACCATTCAGTCCCAGAAAAAGTCGTACATCGTCGCTTCGGATATCGCCTCGCGCGGTATTGACCTCGAGGGCATCACCCATGTCATTTCGGTCGGCTTCCCGAAAGAACTGCCGTTTTACAAGCATCGCGCCGGCCGTACCGGCCGTGCCGGAAGAGACGGCATGGCCATCGCGATTTATTCACCCAAAGACGCCAAAGCCATTGCGACCTTAAAGAAGCAGGGAATTGTCTTTGAAGAAATGGACGTAAAAAACGGCGAACTCGTTCCCGTTAAGGATCGTGCAGCCCGTCCAAAGAAAGCTGATCCGCTCGCAAAGGAAGTTTCCCGTCTGACCGGCGGCCGCAAGTCGACGAAAGTAAAGCCGAACTACCGCAAGAAAAGAGCGGAGCAGGCCGAAAAGATTCGCCGCCGAGCCAAACGCCAGCTGATTCAGAACGAAATCCGCGAGCAGAAACGCGAGCGTGCCAAAGCCAGGCAGCGCGCCAAAAACGCAAGACAGGGCTAACTGGAAATTCGGTTCGGATTTTTCAGACCGCTTGGCTAAACCTCTGTATTTCATCCACGCAGCAAGCCTTTTGATAAGAAAGCCTGCTGCGTTTTTTACTGGATACAGGAAGGCAGATCGCTCAAAAAGAAATCGAATTTCGTATACTCTTGATCAGATGCAAATACAGGGCGGAGCGGCCAGACGCTCGAACACACGCCTCTGTCATCCATAGAAATACGTACATTCTAATAGAGAACGATAAAGGAGAAATGGATATGAATGCCAAATCCTATCAGGAAAACGTAATGTATCTGGGCTGCCATGTCGGCATGAAAGCGCCCGGATATTTTGAAGGCTCCATTAAAGAAGCGCTCAGCTACGGCGCGGACGCCTGCATGATTTATACCGGCGCACCGCAAAATTCAAAGCGCAAGCCGGTAAAAGAGCTGAAAATTGAACAGGGAAGAGCGGTACTGGAAGACGCCGGATGGAAAACAGAACAGGTTATCGTCCACGCGCCCTACATTATTAATCTGGCCAATATGCTAAAACCTGAAACGGCGTATTTTGGCCGGGAGTTTCTGAAAGAAGAACTGCGCCGCACTGCCGCCATCGGTGCCCGTTATCTCGTCCTGCATCCAGGAAGTCATCTCAAGCAGGGTGCAGAAGAGGGTATCCGCTGGGTTTGCGAAGGACTCGATGAAGTCTTCGAATCCGATTCGACCAGCGTAGAAATCGCTCTGGAAAGCATGGCCGGAAAAGGCAGCGAGATTGGCTGTACCTTTGAAGAAATTCGCGCCATTCTCGATGGCGTAAAAGATTCTTCCCGTCTGAAAGTCTGCCTGGATACGTGTCATCTCAACGATGCCGGCTACGATGTCAGCGAGTTTGACACCCTGCTCGATCAGTTTGATGAACAGGTCGGTCTCGAACGGCTTGCCGTACTGCACGTCAACGACTCCAAAAACCCGAAAGGCGCCCGCAAGGACCGCCATGAAAACATCGGAAAAGGCACGATCGGACTGGACAGTCTGGGCGCCATCGTACACAATCCAAGACTCTCTTCCATCATCAAGATTTTGGAAACCCCTTACATCGACGATAAACCGCCCTATGCGGATGAGATTGCTCTGCTGCGCGCCTGGCATCCCGCGAGTGTATCCGCTGACGAAACAGCCGGTGACAGCGCTTGCAAAAATAACGATTGATACAAATTCCGGAGCGGCAGAAAGCTTACAATAGAATTAAAAATATTTATTAACGATTTCATTTGAAAAATACAATGTCGCCTGACGCATTGCCCCGACCCTATGCCGATGGTATAATTTTCTAAGTTGTTTTAACGAAAGCGTTTCCGTTCAGGAAGAATTTCCATTTTGAAGGAAGCGCATACGTTTACACGGGGAAAGGAAATTGAATTGAAAAAGAACCTTGTCAAAGCCGCAACCGTATTTCTGTCCGCCGCCATGGTTTCTGCCGCCGTACCCGGACACTCTCTTCTCGTACATGCCTCGATTGCACAGCCAACTGCCGCCGAGCTTAAGGCATCCGTTCAGGGCCTCGAGAATCTGAGCCGTTCTCGTCTGCAGGAATTATCCGGTGCAGATGCTGCACGGATTGCCAATGATTATCTAAACGGCATTCAGAGTGAATTCAACTCGCTCAGTGATGAAGATAAAGAACAGATCCTCAATTCGATTGCCCTCATCCGCCAGAGCAATCCGGATTTTCCTGTTCTCGAAGTTTCTACACAGGAAGAGCCGACCGCTGCCCAGACGTATGTCGAACCGGCAGCCACGCCTGAACCGGCGCCGGCTGAAGAAACATCCTCGAAGGCCAGTGCGTCTTCGGTCGCATCGAAAGAAAGCACACCATCCAAAGCGGAAAGTCAGAAAGACGCAAACGCATCGGATGTTCAGAATATGGACAGCAGCGAAACCGTAAAAAAAGCGGATTCGGCCGATTCGACGTCTTCCAGAAACGAAACCGCTTCAAAAAAAGAACAGTCGACATCCGAAAAGTCGGATGCGTCGGCTTCGAAAACGGAACATTCGATGAACGCTTCTTCCGATCATAAAGAAGAAGCAGCGACTGCCAGAACAAAATCGAAAGAAAATTCGATGAATGCAAATTCGCCTTCCGATCCAGCTGACCAGAAGCCTTCTCTGACTTCCTGGTTAAAAGAAGAAGAAAACAAAACGAAACCGCGCACGTTCTCGGAACTGTCCCAGTCCCTCAAAGAGTTCAGAGAGGAAAAGGATGAAACGAGCAAAGTGTCTTCACTGCCCATGCACGAAGTGACCGGCGGGAAAAACAATACGAACTCTTCGGATAAAACGTCATCGGATAATTCGAAAGACGATTCCGATCCGGACGAATCCGATAAAGACGAATCCAAAGATGACGATAAGAACAGTTCTTCCGCATCTTCCTGGGATGAAGATTCCAAATCGGATTCTTCCGATGAGGATTCCTCTTCCGATGAATCTTCGGATTCCTCTGATTCGTCCGATTCTTCGGACTCGTCAGATTCATCCGCCTCTTCCAAGGATCCGACCATGCCGACCCCTCCAGACTCCAAGGATCCCGGCACGAATGACCCCTCCGGGGAAAAGCCGGACGATCCCATCCCGAATATGCCCGAGCGTCCAGACGGATCCGCAAATAAGCCGTCGGACTCGATTGGTTCCATGACCGAAACCGATACCGTTGTCGGTCCGGCCTCGCCGGTTCTGAGCAATCCGGGAGCAAACCCGGGCGGCCAGCACGCGATGACGACATCGATTCATGTCCGACAGATTTCCCACGGTCAGAATAAACGGCTGAAAACCCTTCGCCTTGGCGAATACAATCTGCTTCCGGATTATTCCAACGGAGCAGCCTGGAGAAAATCGGTATCGCCTTACAACAGCCCGACCCTCTGGGGCCAGTGCACCTGGTTTGCGTGGGGACGTTTCTATGAACTGTACGGCTTCTCGCCGCGCTTTTCCGGAAACGGCTATGAATGTGTAAAGCAGCTGCTCAGCGCTCACGGTGATAAGTTTGAACTTTCCGAAAAACCGGCAGCCGGCGCCGTATTCTCTTCGGACGCCGCGCATAACCACGTCGGCATCGTTCTCGACTACGATGAAGCCACAGACACGCTGCTCATTCAGGAAGGAAACCTGGATGGCCGCTCCAATGAAATCTGGGCCGAAGCGATCAGCGACTACCGCACCATCAAGCTGAACTCTCGGGAAATTCGCATGCTTTATGGAAACGTAACGTATGCGGTGCCTAAGGAAGGTGTCCATTTTGTCGGCTACTTTGCGAAAGATGAAAAGGATGCCAATGCGAAGAAGATGAGCATTCGCGTAAAATCGCTCAGCGAACTTGCGCAGTCCAAAGTTGAAGATAAGATTTTCAACGCGGGCGTGAAAATGAATCATCTTCGTCACACGCTCGATGAATAAAAACAGCCGCTCTGGCTGACGATGCAATCTCCTGCCATCAAACGATTCCATTCTGAAACAGATACTTATGTCTGGAATGGAATCGTTTTTGTGTTTTGGGCGGCGAAATTCTGAAAATCCGCGCAAAGAAAAAGTTCTCTCGACAGCCCCGGGTCAGGCCGGATGTGGATATTCGAGAGAACTTTTGTGTTTTTACAAATTTTCTGAGTACTTTATAAAGCGTCTGACGAGGTCTTTCAACCGATGGTAATCGATCGGAATTCTGGCAGAGACTAAAACAGAGCGGGGACAAGCTGAAGCAGATAGCCGAGCAGTACGGCGGGAACGTACATCAGCAGCGCGGTTTTCCAGATCGCTTTTTTATTCGTAGAGTACTGGAACAGCGCAACAAGTCCAAGGCCGGCATTGGTCATCAGACCCGCAAACAGAGAACCAAAGGTCAGGGCATGCGAGCTGTAGAGCGAGCAGAGAACAACGGTAGCGGCACAGTTTGGAATAAATCCAAAGAGGGCTGCAGCAGCCGGCTGCCATAATGTCTGGGTCTGCAGGAAGGCCGCTAGCTGATCTTCGCCGATCCATCCGGTAATCGCGTTCATGGCGAGAGTCACCACGAAGACGAACAGATAAATCTTGATGGTACGAAGCAGGGCGGAAAGCCATACAGGGTATTGCGTATAGCAGCACGAACAGGCGCTCTGGCTGTCTTCTTCCAGATTTTCCGCTTCCTTCTCGTCCGTTTCTTCGACTTCTTCTTCCTCTTCGAGATCTTCAAAGCGGACGATGTGCTGATGACGGTACAGCACTTTATCGATCAGCGTACCGATGACGGCTGCTGCAATGAACTTCAGAACAAGCAGAACGCCAAGAGAGGGAATCATGTCCGGCTGAGAAATCAGAATCGGGACCGCTTCATCGCTCGTGGCCAGAAAAACAGCAATCGTTGTGCCGAGCGTTATGTTATTGGATACGTAGAGCATGGCGGCCAGAATGGAAAAGCCGCACTGCGGGATCAGGCCTAAAAGGGCACCAAACAGCGGTCCGTATTTCTGAAGCTTCCAGAAAAAGCTGTCGGACTGATCTGTTTTTCGATCGAGAGAATCGATAAACAGATAGACGACGTACAAAATCGGAATCATCAGCCAGGTGTCTTTCCAGGCGTCCGTAAGAATATCAATAAAAAATTCCATACCTTGTTTATAACACGAAGTGAGGAAGCCTTCTCTTTTGGGCAACCCGAAAAATACAGGATGCGCGTAATGAACATTCTGTTTTCGCTTTCTTTTCTGGATCCGAAAAAGCGGCGAATCAGGAACATGAAAGAAACAGGACGAGAAAGCAGAAACAAGATGTCTGATCCTTTCGATTCATGCACAAAATAAGCCCGGCAGGGCTTTTGAATATTCAGGTGAAAAGACTACTGAATTTTGTCATCCTCTGCTGCAGAGTCGAGCCGAAGTGCATCATTCCCTTTTGAGGAATGACTTTCCGATGCAGGAAAATCTTCTTCTTCAACAATGACGGCAGAGGAGGGGACGCGAAGATGATGGCCGCTTAAGCGGAAGAGCGCAAAGTCATTAAACGCTTCATAAACGAGGGCGAAAATTGGAACACCCAGCAGCATGCCGATCGGACCGAACAGCGCGCCGC
Source organism: uncultured Allobaculum sp. (assembly GCF_948576815.1). Classification (NCBI taxonomy): domain Bacteria; kingdom Bacillati; phylum Bacillota; class Erysipelotrichia; order Erysipelotrichales; family Erysipelotrichaceae; genus Allobaculum; species uncultured Allobaculum sp. The sequence goes on along the minus strand of NZ_CAPAEZ010000049.1, from coordinate 10,346 downwards.
CGATCGATACCGAAAACAGAATCCAGAATCCGGAAATGCCCAGCTTGTCGCCGAGAATAACCGGCTTGAGGACGTTTCCGTCGACCTGCTGCAAAACGAGAATAAAGATCGCGAAGATCAGGGCATAGCCCGGTCGAATCATGAACAGAAGCAGGATGACCGGAATCGCGCCAAGGAACGGACCGAAGACGGGAATAATATTGGTAATGCCGATAATGAGGCCGATCATCGGGGCGTAGGGAAGGCCGAGTACCAGAGAGCCAAACCAGGCGCAGAGACCGACAATCAGAGAATCGAGAAGGTTGCCGACAATGTACTGCTGGAATACGTTTTTGGCGTCCATGGAGTACAGGTGGATGAAGTTTCCCTGACGCTTGCCAAAAATCGTATAGATGAGCAGTCTGCACGTCAGCAGCAGATTCTTCTTGTCGAGAATCATGTAAACCGCTGCAGCCAGCGCGATTACGAGATTGGCCGCCCAGTGAATGACGTTGTAGGAATAGGACATCATCTTGGTCATGGATGAAGACAGAACGGTGCGCAGCGTAGCGCTGATGTCCAGGTTTTTCAGAAAGTTCAGAATCGAAGAAATGTCGAGACTGTATTTTTCGGCAAAAGTTTCGAGCGTGTTTTCAAACTGCTGCGAATACGTCGAAAAATTTCGTATGAAAATCTGTATGGAGTCAATGAGGGAAGGGATCATGACCCAGAGCACGAAGACGAAAAACAGAATAAAGAGAATAACGACAAGAACGACCGAAAGGGCACGCGCTTTTTTACGTTTCATGAAATTGGAGAGCCGGTTTTCAAACCAGAGGACCGGTCCTTCCAGAATAAAGGCCAGGCCAAAGCCGATCAGAAACGGGGCAAGCAGACTGACGATGCTCGACAGGAAATGAAGAATATCGTTAATCCGGGTGAAAAGCAGATACGCAAAAATGGCGATAATGAGCGAAACGCTGTAAATAAAGATTCGCTGCGTGATCTTGTTTTTTAAATCGAGTTTCATGGTCACCTCTTTCGCACTCTATAATATCACTTGCGTAATGAATCCTCGCAGACTCACAATATCGTTATGGACAACTTTGTATATGGAACCATTTCAGTCAAAGCGGTACTGGAAGAAGAAAAACGAACCGCCAGAATGCTCTGGGTCAACCCGAAAAAACGCTCCCGGGACATCGCCTATTTAATTGCCTTATGTAAAAAGAAAAGGATTCCCGTCGAGTTTCAGAATTCTGAAACTATGAACGCAAAAGCGTCCGGCAATGGCGGCGTCATTCTGTTTTGTGAAACACGATCGCTGCCTGCTCTTAAGCCGGAACATTTAGAAAAAGGGCTCTGCGTCTACATCAGCGGCGTCGAAGATCCGTATAACATGGGAAGCATATGCCGTACCCTCTATGCGGCGGGTGCGCGGCTTCTGATTTTGCACGAACGCGACTGGTCGAGCGCGCTTTCCACACTGATGCGCTCTTCGGCGGGCGCCTGGGAACGGCTCGAAATTGCGGCCATCGAAAACGACACGACGCTGATTGAGTGCGCCTTAATGGCGGATCGTCCGATCTATTGCGCAGCGCGCGATGATTCGGCTTCCTCTCTGGCGGATATGATCCTGCCGGAAAACTGCCTGCTTGCGATTGGCGGGGCCATGCGCGGCCTGTCTTCGGAAATTCTGAAAGCCAGTTCGCATCATCTGTTTATTCCATACGGCCGGCATTTTCATAACGCCCTCGATACCGCAAGCGCTGCATCCGTCTTCGCGTTTGCGTGGACGTTTGCGCACCCGGATCAGGCGTAAATCCCATAAAAGGATCGGCATACATACGTCGGCATACGTACGATCGAATGAAATTCATGGAAAGCAGCCGTTGTAAACGGCAATAGATACAGCACTGCAATAGATAAAACAATGGATAGACTGCATCGAACACAGGAAAAAGGACATCCGCAAAGCCGGATGGATCTGGCGAGAGCCAAAAGGAGAATGAGTATGAAATTGAATCGTGAGCAGCTCGTCTGCATGGCGGTAAATGCGGAAGTAGATCATCCGACCATCAAGTCGTATCGCGGAGGCTTTGACGGACGGGCAAGAATTACGCTGGGAACCGGCGGCATTACGTATTCCCATGCGATCGGCGATTCCTGCATGAACATCGCCGGCGATCATGTAGAACCCGGCGTGTCGATGGCCAATCCCGATCCGAATAAAAATATGGCGGTCGAAACGTTCAGCTGCATCGGCAACGAAGTCCTCTGCCTGAGCGGACCGGCGAAAGGCTCCAAAGGCATCGTCGCCGGAACGCATGGCGGCGTGGAACATACGATGGCATGGTTTCCAGCCGATGATCTGTGCCGTATGGACGGAACGGAAAAGTTTTTAATCCGTACGTATGGACAGGGACTGAAAGCCGAAGAAACACCGGATGTGTTCTGGATGAATATCGACCCGATGCTTCTCGATGAAATGGATCTGCACGTAAACGAAGAAGGCAAGCTGATCTTCCCGGTAACCGCCGTACTGCCAGCCTATCTGATGGGCAGCGGTCTGGGGTCTTCGTCTTTAATGAACGGTGACTATGACATCATGACGCAGGATAAGGAAGCCAACGAAAAGTTTGGCATCAATGATCTGAAATTCGGCGACTTTGTTGCGGTGCTCGATCACGATTCCACATACGGCGCTCATTATAAAAACAATGCGGTAACGATCGGCGTCGTTGTCCATTCCGATTCCTTCACTTCCGGCCATGGACCTGGACTGACGGTGGTAGCGACCAGCAAAAACGGCAGCATTGAACCCGTTTACGATCCGGAAGCCAATATTGGAAAATACTTCGCTGCCCTGCAAAGCGAGAGATAGAGAAAACAGGAATGACGTATGTTCAAGTAAACGTTGAACACGAAAACCGGGCGCTGAGCACGCCGTTTACGTACGCCTGTCCATTTGAAGTGGAACCGGGATACCGCGTTGTCGTCCCTTTTGGAAAACAGAAACTGACCGGCATGGTCGTTGCGCTGTGCGAGAAACCGGAAGATGCGAAGTATCAGATTAAGCAGGTCCTTGAAGTGGTGGATGCCCATCCCGTATTAAGCGCGGAACAGCTGACGTTAGCCAGAGAAATGGCGTATTCGACGATCAGCTCGCCGATGAGCATGGTCAACTGCATGCTCCCAGCCGCTCTTTCCTCGAAGTCTCAGAGACCAAATGAAGCCATGACCACCTGGCTGGTCAAGGAAAAAGTCGACGAGTCCGCCCTCGAAGCGTTAAGCCCTGCTCAAAATGAAGCCTGGTCCAGACTGCCCGATGAAATTGAACAGGTCAAAGCGCGCAAGCGGATTTCCGACTACATGATTCAGACGCTGGTCAATAAAAAGCTGCTCCACCGGCAGAAAAAGACCGTCAGCTATGGGGCTCTGCCCAAAAAAGAGCAGATCGAATGGCCGCAGCTCAATCCTGGACAGCAGGAAGCGGTAAACGCGCTTTCCAATTTGCATCATGCAATCCATCTGCTTTTTGGCGCCACCGGATCGGGCAAGACGGAAGTGTATTACCATCTCGCTAAAAAGACGCTGGACGAAGGCCGTCAGGTTTTGATCATGGTTCCGGAAATCGTTTTGACCCCGATGATGGAAGATCGCTTTCTGTCCCGCTTTGACTGCGATATTTTTTCGTATCATTCCCGGCTGACCGCTTCCCAGACGCTGTCGGTCTGGAACGCGGTCGCCAAAGCCGGTCCCTGCATTGTGATTGGTACGCGCAAATCCGTGTTTCTGCCGTTTACCAATCTGGGGCTGATCGTCATGGATGAAGAACACGATTCTTCCTATAAGCAGGAAACCAGTCCCCGCTATCACGCCAGAGACGCGGCTATATTGCGGGCGAAGGCCTTTGACTGTCCGCTCGTTTTAGGTTCGGCAACCCCGAGTCTGGATACGTATGCGCGGGCTTTGAAAAACGTGTATCATCTCGTCACGCTGCCCGGTCGTGCTTTAAATGTGAACAACCAGATTCGCCTGGTGGATCTGCGCTATCAGCCGGTGTTTTCCAATTTTTCCAGACCGCTCATTCAGGCCATTCGAAAGCGTCTCGATCGCGGCGAAAAATCGATGATTCTCTTAAACCGGCGCGGGTATCTGCCCACTATACGGTGTCTTTCGTGCGGCGAGTATTTGCGCTGCGAAGACTGTAACGTTCCGCTTTCCTACCATAAGCAGGAAGATGCGCTCGTCTGTCACGTCTGCGGAAGACGCTATCCGCACATTCATCAGTGTCCGGACTGCCATTCTCAAAAGCTGCAGACGACCGGACAGGGAACCGAACGTCTGGAAGAAGACGCGCAGAACCTTTTCCCGGAAGCCAGAATCGTACGCATGGATCACGATACGACTTCGCGAAAAGGGGAACATCAGCTCAGACTGAACGAATTTGAAAACGAAGGCAATATTCTTCTGGGTACGCAGATGATTGCCAAGGGACTCGACTTTCACGACATTACCCTCTGCGGAATTCTTTCAATTGATACGCTGCTTTCCCGGCCGGACTATCTGGCTACGGAAAAAGCGTACCAGCTGGCCGAACAGGCCTCCGGACGCGCCGGGCGCGGAAAGCAGAAAGGCGAAGTGCTCATACAGACGGCCACACCCGATCATTTTGTCCTGCAGAGCGTGCTGCATCACGACTATCTGAATTTCTTTAAGCAGGAGATGGAGCTGCGCCGTAAGCAGGCCAATCCGCCCTACACCTTCATGGCGACAGTCGTTTTACGCCATGCAGATTCACTGCGGGCTTACAATAAGGCGATGGAAATCCGCGCTTCGTTTGAATCGTTTGGAATTTCCGTTTTAGGACCGGCTGAAATCAGCATGCGAAACAAGGAAAGCCGCTTTCGCCTGATTTTGCGCAGCCGGAACGATCAGATGCTCATCAAGACGCTGTGGCTGTGCGATGAGTGGTTCTCTTCAAACGCCAATGGATGCAAAATGGAAATCAACGTGCATCCCATGAGCCTGGAAGAGTAGTAAGGAAATGTTATGAACGTACGTGAATGGGTCTGGAACGCCTTATGCGAAGTCATTCGCAAGGAGACGTACTCTAATCTTTATTTAAAGGAACATCTGCAGGAAGTGGACGAAAAGGACCGGGCGCTGGCGTCCAATATTTTTTACGGCACCCTGCAGAACTATGCCCTCTGTCAGGCGGCCTGGAAACGGTTTGCCAAAGGGAAAGTCAAACCGAAGACGTCTATTTTGCTCAGCATGTCTGTGTATCAGATTCTCTTTCTGGATCGAATTCCGGATTTCGCCGTCGTCAATGAAGCCAATAAAATTGCGGCCAGACGTCTGCCCGCAGAACGCGGACTCGTGAACGCGATTTTGCGTAAGGTCATTTCCACACCGATGGAATATCCGGAAAATCCGGTGGAAATGCTGGCGCTGAAAACATCGCTGCCTTCCTGGCTGATTCAGATGTGGATTGCGCAGTACGGCGCGCAGAGCGCCTTCCGCTTTGCGCAGGCCTCGCTGGCTGCATTGCCGATTGTCGTTCGTCTTAATCCGATGAAGATCACGCCCGAACAGGCCGAAGCGACCGGCCGTCTGGAACCGTATGAAAACGGACTGTACCGCTATACGGGCAGCCAGATTGCGACCGATCCGCTTTACCGGCAGGGAAAAATTTCCGTTCAGGATCCCGGAAGCTGCGAAATCGCCCGCTGGGCCGATCCCAAAGCGGGGATGAAAATTCTCGATCTTTGCGCCGCACCGGGCACCAAAAGCATGGCAATGGCCGAAATGGCTAAAGATCTGGCGGAGATTACGTCCATTGATCTGCACGAACATCGTGCCAAACTGATCGAAAAGGATGCAAAACGGCTCTCCTTAAAAAGCGTGAGCGCCAGAGCGGCGGACAGTACAAAGCTCGAAGACGATCCCGTTTACGATATTGTTCTTTGCGATGTGCCCTGCAGCGGTCTTGGCGTTCTCAGCCGCAAGCCGGACATGAAGCTTCGTCTCTCTTCGAACGATCTTGACGCCCTTCCGCCTTTGCAGTACGAACTGCTCGAAAGCGGCTCCCGACAGCTTAAAAACGGCGGCATTCTCATTTATTCCACATGTACGCTCAACAAGAAGGAAAACGAAAAGCAGGTTGAATCCTTTCTGAGTGCCCACGACGAGTTTGTCCTGCTCGATCAGAAAACGATTGAGCCAGATGACCGCCACGGCGGCTTCTTCCTGGCAAAACTTCAGAAAGTAAAACCGGCCGCCTCCCGAAAAGCAGAGGAAAATGCCAGTCCAGAAAGCCCGCAACCAAAGACAGAAACCTCTGCAGCCGCAGAAGAGACCATTGCCAGAGCCTGAAAATCGAATCTATTAAGCCTGTCCTGAACTGCGACAGGCTTTCTTTTTCCAGCGGGGAAACACTTTAAAATTTCGGTTCAATGAAAAATTTTGTGGGATTTGGGATTCCTGATTGATGGGTTTCTTGAAGCATCGATGATCTTAAGAAAGAAATACCCATCATCCTTGAAACCATAAGCCTGTCGTCTGACGGTCTTGATCTTGTTATTCATGCCTTCAATCTTTCCTGAAGATATCCCAAAAATGGTATGTGAAAGGATCCCTTCGTAATGGTTCTCGATGAGTCGCGCAAACCATTTAAAGTGCTTGTTTTTCGTTCCTTTGCACGTGTCAATCAGTGAATTCAGCAGCTGCACCATCTCCCCTGGATCTGAGCATTTGAAGCCTCTTTCCAGCTGGTCTTTTACCAGATCGCAGGTCATGAAGAGAGAGTTCACCTTGAGCAGTTCGTTATACCGTTTGACAAAACCTGTTTTGGCAAGAACTGGCTTTAACCCAAACAAGGTGTTCTCGCCACCCATCATGGCTCCAGCCTTCCCTTTTGCATCTTTGGAAGCCAGCGTTGCCTTAGAAGACATCAGAATATACTTCGACCCTTTGAGAAGCCTGGCCTGCACGATTTCACCGCTTGCGATCAGCTCTCTCTGAGCATCCTTCCGGACTTCAGAGACCACTTTATCGTTAAAATTCTTAACGATATGAAAATAGTCAAATACGATAGAAATCCATGGGCATCGATCTTGAAATGCTTCCTGAAAATCAGAGTTCATGTCACAGGCAACAGCTTGAACATGACTCATCCATTCAATACCCGCATGATCAATAAAATCGTATACGACCTGTTTCTACTTGCCTCTGGCAATCCAAAGAACATGGCCGGTTTCCAGATCGATGATATGGGTGGCGTATTTATGGCCGTTATGAAGCTTGAATTCATCGATAGCCAGATATCGACTGCAGGTATCGGGTTTCTTCAGCACTGGTCCGAGTTCCGTCTGATCCGTATAAAGCCTGCTCAGCCTGGCTTTATCAATCTCGCCAACGAGATGAGCTCCGACACCAGTCCGCTCAGCGATTTCCTTCAGGGTATAGCAGCCGCTTGCCAGCAGATCTTCAATGTACGATTCGAGAGCTGTAGTAATCGTATGCTTCTGTGCTCTGAATGGAATAGATCGCATTTGTGTATGATGGCCGTTCTCGCAGAAGAGGCGCTGAACCTTCACGGTGACATGGATATAAGTCAAGCCAAAGGGAAGGTGGCGCAGTGTGATTGAACGAGATGATTTGATGTGCATCTTCTGACCGCAAACGGGGCAGATTCGTTCTTCATCAGTGACTTCACAGAGTACTCCGTCACACTGATAGATGGAATGATTTCCGGAAGCATCGATCCGGGAATAAACACCTGACTGGGTAAAGCCCGGCAGCGATGAGGGAATGAAAAGCAGACCGTTATTCGATTCATTGGAAACTTGAAAAGCAGCTGAAGAGTTAGTAGAGTACATACGGGATCTCCTGTATCTGGTAGTCTTGATCGACTCTTCCAGCTTACGGAAGACCCTTTTTATTTTCTATATGAAGACATTGGCTCGGAGGATCCCACAAATATTTTCATAGAGCCAAAATTTCTTTTGCAAAATACGGCTTTCTCGATTAATTTTTCCTGCGGGCGCTGCTGCCGGTTGTGGATGGAATTATCTGCATTAGATGGAAAAATGAATCTTGCTGACATATTAGACGACATCCTTTCCTTCTCTTTCTACAATAAAAGCAAAGATCAGAAGCAAAGATCAAAAGCAAAGATCCGACAGTCGCCTTTGCGCGAAGAGTAAGTGTTCTTCAAAGCGAAATGCGCTGACTGGATCTGTATAAAAAATCGGATCGTCTTTGGACGATCCGCCAGAATACAGGGAAAGGAAGCACGAAATGAAACGACAAACGATGACCATTCTTGCCTGTGCGCTTTTGCTTGCCGGATGCAGCGCACCAAAAGAGGACAGCGCTTCAAGCCGTTCGAACCCATCGACTTCGATTTCCTCCAGCGCCGAAAGCCGTACCGCTTCCAGCGCGTCTTCCATGCATGAGACAAGTCAGGGCGCCAGTCATGACTCGGAAAATGAGGATTCCTCAAAATCCAGCGGATCCGAAAATACCAGTACGCCGTCTCATGAAGAGAATCAGACTCCAGCGCCGGAGGCGGCTTCCAGCGAACCGACCGCTTTTCAGTCTGAAATCGAAGGCAAGCTGTATCAGGCACTCAGCGATAACGGCTTCACCAATATCGTCTCCAGGTGGCAGATGGCGGACACCGGCAATCGGGAATGCATTCTGACTTTTAACGGAATGAACGATCCAGGCGCGATCTGGCTGACGTTCTTTACGCCATCGACTTCGCCCAGACAGACGTTTGAAAGCAATACGACACTCGATCGGACCAGAAACATGGACGTTCAAAACGAATGGACGGACAACGGAAATACCGTGCGCGTAATTCATAACAACCGCGCGGAAGCCAATTTCATCGAAGTGCTCGATGAAAAACAGGAGCTCACGCTTCACTGCTCCAATACCGTTTCCGATCAGCTGCAGCCCATGCTCAAGGTGCTTCAGGCGCTGGGCTTTCCCGTACAGTACGACCAGTAGTTGCTGCAGGCAAGGGACAATACACCTTTTGAATACGAAACAGCCAGAACAGAAAAACTGGCAAAAAATAAAAGCCGGGAAGGTCAGTCCATGCGGTTGGACTGACCTTCCTGAATTTTTGAAAAGGCCTGGCCGTCCGAGGCGGTAAAATGTTCCTGAAATAGTCCCGTATACTAAAGAAGACGATGCATCGAAACCGGCGAAGAAAAGAAGGCGATCCGGGATGCAAAACGATTTTCATTTTGATCAGTATCCGCTGTCTCTGGTTCTGGACCGTCTTTTGATGGACAAGACAACCGGAGATCATATTCTCTGGGCGACGGACCGCTAAGAAAAATACGGTCAGATATACGATGCCCTATTTGAGATTCTTCCCCAGACGCTGCTGGATATCAACCGCGTAAAGATCGGCCCAAAAGCCCTTGGGCGGTTGACGGTTCCCGGATCCCGGAACGAACTCGATTCGCCCAAAACGATCACGCTCTGGGCGATCAACCGCGTGCTCAATTTGCAGGATGAAGTCTGGTTTGAGTGCGCTGATGTATTCAACACCGAAACCGTCCGCTCCTGGATTTCCAGTGCCGATCGCATGGATTTTGGGAAAAAGCGCTGGGACAAATACGTGGAACGTTCCATTCTGGAGCCGGAGAGTGAGGAAGCTGAATTTCTCGTAACGCGATACGATCCAGAAACCGGCGACGTCCTGCCGGTTGAAAAACGTGTCGGTGCCCTCGATCGAAAGCTTCGTGTGGTTTGTGAAAACACGGAGCGTGAAGAAGACTGGATCGAATGGGCACTGTATGCGCTCGAAAGCGTCTACGGCTATGCCTTTGCGGGGGACGCCGTGATGATCTCCCGCTGTCTTTTATTGCTGAGTTTTGCCGACTGGTATGAAGCAGTCTGGCACAAGCGGGCGAGCAAGCGGCTTTTGCAGGATGCAGCGACGAAAATTGCCTGGAATTTCTGGCAGATGGATCCAGAGACCGGAAGGGTTCCGTATGGTCATCCAGAATCTCGCATCGAGCAGCTTTCCCTGTTTGAAAATGCGATTTTGCCAGCAGGCGCGGCACCCAAATGCCGGATTCACTATGGAAAATCCAGAACGCCCATTTTGTTTGAAGAGATGGGAAAAGGCGATGAAAAGAAGTGGAGCAAGCGCAAGTGGGATGTCGTTCTCAATTCCAGAGATCTGCCAGAATGCAGAAAACCAGAATCGTCTGTAACCAGAACATTCTGGTTTTTCTTTGCGCTTTACCGCTCAGCCAAAGCGAAGAGAAGAGACCGGTGTAAACAAAAGTAAGTGTCAAACAATCGACGGGTATACGCGAGACTGAATATTAGAT
>NZ_CAPAEZ010000048.1:0-19819 GCF_948576815.1 uncultured Allobaculum sp. | reverse complement strand
AGGAACTAACCTGATTTGTAAGTGAGCTTGTGAAGCTTAAGTGAACAGCATTGTCTGTTTTCATAAAAAAAGAAGGATGCAGAAGCCATTCCTGTTTTGTCTGTTCTGAACTGGAAAAGCGCTTTCTTCCGGATCACAGACGACTGAAAACGCGTGTAAATTCCAAATACCATCTTTGAAAATTGATTGAACAAAACTTGATTTTTCTTTAGATTTCGCAAACCATTCCCTGTCTACAATCAGAAGGAGAGAAAAGCACCGCACGCGCCAAATCCAGACAGAAAAATTGAACGCATTTTTCATGGAATGGAGAAATGGAAGAAAGAAACCGGATCTTTCATTATGGAATAAGGCTTTAGCTCTCAGATTTTGAAAGCTTCAGGAGGATCTTTATTCGAAAGGATGGCCGCCCTTTGAGCGGCATCCTGTGAAGGAACAGAGAAAGGAGCTGTTGAATATGACAGGAAAACGATTTGGTTTGCAAAAGGCTCTGTGCTTGTGCTTAGGCATTCTTGTTTTTTCGGGCTGTACTGATTCTTCATCGAGCACTGCCGGCGGGGTGCAGCCTTCTTCTTCCAGCACCGCCATGCAGACCATTTCTTCGAGCTCAGAAGGGGAGCTGTGGGTGATGGAAAATGACACGATCGCATCCAGGCTGCAGTACTGCCGCCCGGGTGAAGGCGGTCATATGATCACCCATGCCGATCTGAATTATGGCTTTGAAGCACCGGCCGACCTGCACTATGTTTCGGAGAATGGAACGATCTCCTTTAAGAAAGGCGGAAGCTGGAAAGCGGTAAAACCTGGAGAAGACTGTATTACGCGGCTGCAGGACTGGGATCTGGAAGAAATGAAGGAAAGAGGTCTGGATCCGGATATCGCTCTGCAGCTGCCGAAGACGGATCGGTTCCATGTGTATGTAACGGAAGACTATCCTGTCTATACGCTCCGAAATCCGAAAACGGAAGAATACCGTCTCGTGGATGATCGTGCGGCCTGCACCGCTTTGGTCGATCAGGGATGGGAGCAGGTGGAAGAAATGTTTGTGATGTCAGCCGATTCGGGCACGAAAGTGCGTGCTTTCTACAATCCGGAAGACGGCGATCGGATTTATACGGTCGATTCGGAAGAAGCAGATCGCCTGCTCGAAAAGGGATGGACGGAAGAGGCTTCTCAAATGACTTCCGATACCGAAGAAGGCATTCCTGTGTACTGTCTGACGGCAGAAATCAACGGGAAGTCCCGTCATCTGTATACAACAAAGTACCATGACTGGCGCGCCTATGGAGATTTATGGAAAGTCGATGACGATATTGCCTTTTACGCCGTTCGGACGCCTCTGTATGACGATGGAACGCTTTATTGAGGAAGAATAGTTTCCGCATTCGAAAAAAATGACTTTAGACCGGCCGATCGTACAGATCGATCCGGTTCTTTTATGGGAAAAGAGCGGATATCGATGTACAGGCAGGAGAATAGAATCCCGGTGCTTGAGACGGCAGAGCGGACTGGCCGCACGGCATCTGGAATATTTCCCTGAAGACAGTCGGGCAGCCGTATAAAGATTCAGATTGAAAAACAGATCGTCAGACTACCCGGTTTTGAATCTGAAAAAAGGACAGACTTGCGCATTTTCTCCTTTTCTGATAAGGTATTTCGGCAAGTCTATCTTGCTTCCTGTCCTGCCTGATGACAGGACCGACAGACCAGAGGGAGGTGTACATGATGAAAAAGTATGAGGTTATGTACATTGTGAATGCATCGCTCGATGACGAACAGTTCGCAGCTCTTGAAAAAAGACTGTATGCTCCAATCATTGAGAACGGCGGCTCCGTTGACAAAGTGGACAACTGGGGCGTAAAAGATTTTGCCTACGAGATCAATCACATGAAAAAAGGCCACTATGTGGTTATGTACTGCACCGCTAACAACGAAGGAATTGAAGAATTCCAGCGTCTGTGTCGTATCAACAACAGCGTAATTCGTGTCATGGTTATCAAAAAAGAAGAAGAAAAGTAAGAGGTACCGTCTATGATGAACCGCGTTGATTTAATTGGTCGACTGACGAGAGATCTGGAACTTCGCCGGACTCAGTCAGGTAATAACATGCTCAGGTTTACTCTTGCTGTAGAGCGCCGCTATAAACAGCCTGGACAGCCGGAAGCTGACTTCATCAGCTGCACGGCGTTTGGCAAAACAGCGGAGAACATGGCTCGCTTTTTGCATAAAGGCTCGCTGATCAGCGTCGAAGGACGCATTCAGACCGGATCCTACGTTAACCAGCAGGGACAGAAAGTCTACACGACCGATGTCATTGCGGACAACGTACAGTTCCTCGAACCGAGAAACGCTCGAGGCGGATACGTTCAGGATCAGGGCTACGGCTACAATGGCGGTTATTCGGATAATTCCCAGAGCTACGGCGGCTACGGCAGTCAGGACGCTTCGGGAGGCCAGAACTATTCTGGCGGTTATTCGAACCAGAGCTACGGCTATGGTTCGCAGGCATCCAATCCTTACGCGAAGAGCGAAAACACAGGATTTGGAGCTGCTTCTGCTTCACCCGACAATGACACAAGCGGCATCGTCGACGATTCGTCCACCCTGGACATTTCTTCCGACGATCTGCCGTTCTAAACGAATTCAAGAAAGGAGATCCGACACATGGCATTCAAAAAACAGCGCATGGGCCGTAAAAAAGTCTGCTACTTTACAAAAAACAAAATCAAGGAAATTGATTACAAAGATGTTGAACTGCTGAAGCGTTTCATCAACACGAACGGAAAAATCATCCCCAGACGTGTTACTGGAACTCGCGCCCGCTACCAGAGACAGCTTGCTACTGCCATCAAACGCGCACGCCAGATGGCTCTGCTGCCTTACGTTGCAGACTAATTTCGGTTAATTTACCCATACCCATTCAGACAGGCTGGCTTCGGCTCGCCTGTCTTTTTTCAATCCCGCACAAAAGGCCTTTCTGCTGCTGAGAACAGAACGGCCTTTTTCCATGAATGGGGAATGTTCGATTTTCAGAAGGGGAGATCTTCGCTTTCGAGCGTCTGCAGCTCCTTGCTGGAGAGCTGAAGAAGATCCGGATTTCTGACGAGCCGTACGGCCTGTCGGGAGATGGCTTTTTCCAGCATCGTCCGTACATCCCGCGCGTTCGCAAAGCCTTTGGGGGCCGGACGGGTCAGCTGCTGGAAATAGGCGCCTGCTTTCTTTGCGGCTGCCGGACTCAGTGTGTAATCGAGCGCTCTAGCCATGTGTTCGAATATGGAAAACAGCTGGTCAGGCAGAAAGTCTTCAAAGTGAATGCACGTCGTAAAGCGGGAGCGCAGCCCCGGATTGGAGTCGAGAAAGCGGTCCATTTCCGCCGGATAGCCCGCTGCTATAACGACAAGATCGTCGCGGTGATTTTCCATCTCGCGCAAAAGAACTTCGATGGCTTCGTGTCCAAAGTCGCGTTCGGACGAGCGGGCAAGCGCATACGCCTCATCGATAAAGAGAACGCCGCCGATGGCTTTATCGATGACCTTTTTCGTTTTCATCGCCGTAGAGCCGATGTATTCGCCGACCAGATCGCCGCGCGTGCATTCCACAAAGGTTCCGCGCGAAAGAAAGCCGAGATCCTTGTAAATGCGGGCGACAATCCGGGCGGTAGTCGTTTTGCCGGTGCCGGGGTTGCCGGAGAAGATCAGATGGCGGGCGGCCGGTGCGCTTTTCAGCCCGCGCGATTGACGCAGCCGGCTGATCTGGAGCAGGTCGCAAAGCGTATGGATTTCGTTTTTCGCTTCTTCCAGACCGGTCAGCGCATCCAGCTGTCGTAAATCTTCCTGCAGTGCACTGGAGGAAAGCGAAGAATCGTCCGGCGAGGACTTTGTTTCTTTTTTGCCGGTTGCAGACTCGTCTTCGCGTTGGTCTTCTTTGTTTCCAGCGGGCGCCTGTGAGACCTCTGCGAATTGTTTGGCAGACAAATTCGACATAGATGCATCCGAAGAATCCAAATCGGTTCGACCTGGATCGAAAAGCGTATCGATCTGATCGTGAATGGCGTGAAGCAGATCCTGATTGGCATTGGGGAAGTCTGGATCAGCAATCTGAAAGAAATGGTCCGCAAACTGAAAATCCTCATCGAGTGAAACAGAATCGTCGAAAACATTTGTATTCAGCACAGTCGGATTCTCATGAATCCATGCGCTCTCCGGCCGGCTTTCTCTGGGAAAGAAGGCGATGAATTTCTGAACGGCGCTTTCGGAGCGGGTCCGGTTCCAGACGCCCATCATAAGCGTATATTCCAGTTTTCGGCGCATGTCCCAGCCAGTCAGCTCATGCAGGAAATCGCACGTTCCTAAAGCGGTCAGCAGATTCTGGCGCAAAGAAGATTCAACAGTCATGCCCTCATTATAAAAGCGAAGAAAGGAAAACCGTCCCTTATGCCTGTCTTCAAGGTATGTCTTCACTGCCAGTCTTCACCGTATGTCAGTGAGGCGTATCGTCTCTGCCTGTCTTTCCCGCATTTCTTCTTTCCATATCTCCACTGCGGTATTTTCGCTGCCGGTATTTCCTGCCGCCTTATGCGGGCATACAGACCGGCGGATCCAAAACGCGTCTCGCCTGCAGCTGCCGCACTTTGGGCAATCCGAATGACTTTTCACTCGATTTGTGGCCTTGTCTGTCAAAATATTTGGCTGGGCAAATCAAAATGAAATACTGCGAGGCTTCGTACAATAGGGATAGAAAGACTTCGCAAGGAAGCATTGAGGTGATTTTATGTTATTTGGAATTCTGGCCCCTTATTCGTATGGACTCGACTTCAACATCGGTCTTACGGCCTGGCTGGGCATTGCCTGCATCATTCTGGAGGTCGTCGGCCTCTGGAAAATGTTTGAAAAGGCGAACGTGGCTGGCTGGAAAGCGCTGATTCCGGTTTACAATCTGTATCTGCTTTACAAGATCAGCTGGCAGACGAAGATGTTCTGGTTTGGCCTGGGAACGGAACTGTTCGCTGGTATTTTCTACTATCTGGCGGTTGGAACGTTCAATTCCGCATTCCTGTATTTCGCCTATGGCCTTTCGATTGTAGCGGCCATTATTCAGGCCTGCCTCTGCTACAACGTTTCGCTGGCATACGGCCATGGCATCGGCTATTTTCTGGGCATCTATCTGCTGGATTTCCTGTTCTATCCGATCATCGGCTTCGGTTCGAGCCGCTACATTGGAAACCGCTACGAAGGCTATACAAGCGGCAGCCGCTCGTAATCGAAATTGTTTTTCAATTTATTTCAAATGGAAGGCCGTCTGAACAGAGGGTCTTTTTGTATGGACGAGGGCAAAGATCAGTAAAAAGAAAATGGCAAACACACCGCAGACTTACCGCAAGTGCGCCGGGAAATACGGCCGGCAAGTATGTGATTTTGTCAGAAATATGGAGCGCACAGCCAAATCAGCCTAAGATATACGTGTATATGAAAATTCAGTCTATTGTCCGGGCCGGAATGCTCACCGCGGTTTTTGGCGTCTTTCTGTTTCTGAACACGCTTGGCGGACTGTGGGTCGAATCGCTCTTTCCGTATTTTTTCGGACTGCCGATTCTGCTGTGCTGTCTGATCTGCGATCGGGATTCCAAAGTACCGCTCTGCGCGTTTCTGGCCATGTTTCTACTTATGTTCATGCTCTCCGGCATCACGACCTGGCTGGTCGCCGGATCAATGCTGGTATGCGGGTATGTGTTTGGCCGCGGCGCCATACGCCAGAAAAATCTTTTTGTTCTCTGTCTGGCGACCATGCTCATTCTGTTTGTGACGGATCTGCTTTCTATGACCGTCTTTGCCGCAGTCTTTGGTTTTGACGTTAAGGAAGAACTGTCCGTCATGGGACCGTTTTTGTGGATGGTCTCGCCGATGATGATTCTGATCCTGCTGGCGTTTATTGAAAGTCTGCTGGAAACGCTGGTGGCGGCGCTGGGCTGCGTCGTTCTCTGCCAGCGGGTTCTGCACCGGCCGGTTCCGTTCAAGCTGCCGGAAAACTGGGACGTTTCTCCGTGGTGTTTCTGGCTGCTGCTCGTTTTATGGGGCGTATGGGAAATTCTGGTTTACCAGAACAATCCGGCGCTCACGGTATGGCGCGATCTGGCGCTCGGTCTTCTGATTCTTGATTTTTTACTGATGGTCTGGCAGGGCTATCTGCTGCAGTTTCGAAAAGCCAGAACGGCGATGGACGAACTGCGTGACGATCCCTCCGTACAAAACCATCCGTCGAAACTGAAAAAGAAAAGAAAAGCCATTCAGAACCGCCTGTTCTGGATGACCTTCCTTTCGCTGATGCCTCTGCTCAATGTGTATACGGCATTGACAGGGATGTATAATTTAGTCTTACGTACCTTTGCCAGAAAGAAAGGTTCGTAAGTCCTGCACGCAACCGCCCGCTAAAGTAAGATTCGATCCGTTTGTTTTGAAAAAGACGCTCTTTGTTCGAAAAACGATCGATCCGTGTGCGGCAAGAGAAGCTGCTGGCTTCTTGAAACCTGCAGGAGGTATGGAAAGACAAAGGAGCACATCATGAAAGAATACGGGAAATGGCTGTTTGCTTTCTATTTCCTGCTTGCGCTTGGCGGTGTCATGACTGTCTACGAGGCGATTGCGGGAGAATGGATCATGTTCGCCCTGCTTCTGCTGCTGGATGCGGGATTTCTGTTTCTGATTACCGCGTTCTGGCTGCAGTTAAGAAGGAAGGGCATCCAGTCCGATGCCAAGATCAGCCGCATTCTGGGGCGCGACGCCAAAGAGGCGCTCTCCATTGGCGAAGTCGGCATCATCACCTACAACGAAGAATACGAAGCCACCTGGGTTTCGGACTATCTGCGCCCCTTTTTCCCGAATCTGGTCAATCACAAGCTCACCGTGGTGATTGACGGCATTAAGGACCTGTTTCAGAGCGATATTGATTCGGTCGTCTGCATGTATAACGGCAACACGTTCGAATTCATTCATAAGGAAGACAGTTCGGTTCTGTTTGCGCGCAACATTTCGGAACTCGAACGCTATAAAAAGATGATTGCGCAAAACAGCATCGTCGTCGGAACGCTGACACTCGACAACTATTCCGAGTATCTGTCCTACGACAACGAAGCGCTGATCAACGACATCAACACGCGCATTCGCACGCCTCTTCTGGCCTGGGCCAAGGAGATGCACATTTTAATGCGCCGTACGCGCTCGGACCGCTATCTGCTCGTTCTGGACTCTGAAATCCTCACGTCCATGCGCAAGAAGAACTTCCCGATTCTTCAGAAAATCAAGGACGCAGCCAACAAGTCCGATCTGTCGATGACCATTTCCGCTGCCTTCGTCAGCGACCAGCCGAGCTTTCTGGAAATCGACCGTCTGCTCAACGAACTGACCGAACTCGTTCAGTCGCGCGGCGGCGACCAGATCGCCATTAAAAAAGGGGAAAATCCGGTCGAATTCATCGGCGGCAATTCCGAAAAATCCACCCAGCGCTCCAAGGCGCGCGTCCGCACTGTCGGCGCCAGCCTGCAGGATGTCATTCGCTCTTCCCAGAAGGTGTTTATTCTGGGTCACGTTAACACCGACTACGACGCCATGGGCGCCGCGCTGGCCGCTTCCAACTGGGTTCGCGCGCTGGGCAAGGATCCGTACATCGTATTAAAGGACGTGCCGCGCGATTCGCAGCTGTCCGATACGATGAACGCCTACTCGAGCACCATTCTCAGCCGGCATCGCTTCATTACCGAAGAGCAGGCACTGGAAATGGCGGACGATAAGAAAGATCTGCTCGTTCTGGTCGACCATTCCAACCCGGCCATTTCATCGGGCAAGGAACTGCTCAAGCGGGATATTCGAAAAGTCATTATTGACCATCACCGCCGCAACGCGGAAGCCAGCCAGGAAAATGTTCTGGTCAGCTACATCGAACCGGAAGCCAGTTCGACTTGCGAGCTTATGACAGAACTGCTGGAATCCTCGACGGTCTCCATTCCAATCTATGAAATGGAAGCGACAATCATGTATCTTGGTATCGTTGTCGACACCAGCCGCTTCAAGCAGCACACGTCCGAGCGGACGTTCCAGGCTGCCGCGACGCTGCGCTCCTGGGGCGCGAACGCCAACCGCGCCGAACAGGCTCTGCAGGTGGATTATTCCGCCTATCGCCGCAAGGCGCAGATGATTGAAAAAGCAAAGCTGTATCGCGATAAATATCTCATTGATATTCTGGATGAGCCGGTCAGCCGGACGATGCTCTCCAAAATTTCCGATGAGCTGCTCAGCTTCAAAGGCTGCAGCGCGGCATTCACCATCGGAATCAACGAAAACAACGGCAGCGTAGCTGTCTCTGCACGCAGCGACGGAAGCGTCAACGTGCAGAAAATTATGGAAAAAATGAACGGCGGCGGCCATTTCACGGCCGCGGCCCTCGAGAGAGAAAACGCAACAGTCGAAGAAGTCGCTGCCCAGCTGCAGGATCTTCTCGATGAAGAGGAGGAGTAGAAATGAAAGTAATTTTGTTAACCGATGTCCGCAAAGTCGGAAAAAAAGATGAAGTCAAGGAAGTTTCGGACGGATACGCCCGCAACTACCTGATCAAGAACGGTCTGGCTGTGGTCTGCTCCAAGGAAAACACCCGTGCCCTGGACGAGCGCATCGCCGCGCGCAAGGAAGAAGACGACCAGAACCGTCAGGAAGCTGAGCGCATCGCCAAAGAGCTGGAAAACATGCAGCTCGAGTTCACCCTCAACACCGGAAAAGGCGGCAGCACGTTTGGCCAGATTTCGTCCAAGCAGATCGCCCATGCCCTTTCGGAAAAAGGCATTGTCGTCGACAAGCGCAAAATCATGATGGAAACGCCGGTAGATTCCTTAGGCACCACGAACGTGAAAGTGGATCTGTACAAAGGAAAAATCATCGGAACCATTCACGTCCATGTCAGCGCGAAAGGAGCTTAATCTGTCATGATTCAGGAACTGCCCAATGCGAGCCGCATGGAGCAGGCCTTGCTCGGTGCCGTACTGATCGACCCTGAAGTCCTGTCCAAGTGCCGGGACGAGGATCTTACGGCAGCCGAGTTTTTTGTTCCTGCTCACCAGCAGATTTATTCCGCCATGCTGGCGCTCGCGTCCGCCGGCCGTCAGGTTGATTTTGAAAATATTGTGCTCCGCCTGCAGGAAAACGAAGAACTCGAAAGCAGCGGCGGCATGGACTATATTTCCGAACTCGTCGACGGTGCTGTCTCCGGCGCGGTCGCCGGCCGCTATATTGAGACCATTCAGGCCAAGGCGCAGCTGCGCCGCCTGATCAGTACTGCGGATCGGATCTCGGAAGAAGCTTCGGGATCTTCGCTCGAACTCGATTCCATTCTCGATGACGCCGAACGGTCCATCATGGACGTCACCCGGCGCCGTCGCGGTTCGGACTTTCGTTCTTCGGCGGAAATCTGCGAAGAAGTAAAAAATGAAATTTCCATTTTGCGCGAACAGAGCGGCATCAGCGGCATCCGGACCGGGTATACCGATCTCGACCGGATGACCAACGGTCTGCACCGCGGTGATCTGATTATTCTCGCCGCCCGACCGGCGATGGGTAAGTCGGCGTTCGCGCTCAATGTCGCCAACCAGGTTGCCCGTCGCAACCCGGGCGCGGTCGCCATTTTCTCGCTGGAAATGCCGGCGGCTTCGCTCATGAAGCGTCTGATTGCCTCGGAATCCAGAATCGATGGCGGCAAGCTCACCAGCGGCAAGCTCGACGACGGCGAAATGAACGGCCTTTCTGATGCGTGCGCTCAGCTGTCAGACCGGGAACTGTTTATCGACGATACGTCGATGGTCAAAGTCAGCCAGATTTTCTCGAAATGCCGCAAGCTGAAAAACCAGGCCGGTTCGCTCTCTCTGATCGTCATCGACTACCTGCAGCTGATCAGCGGAAGCGGCCGTACCGACTCGCGTCAGCAGGAAGTTTCGGACATTTCGCGAAACCTTAAAATTCTCGCCAAGGAAATGGACTGCCCGGTTATCGCGCTTTCCCAGCTGTCCCGAAAAGTCGAAGAGCGTACCAACCATGAACCGCAGCTTTCCGACTTGCGTGAATCTGGATCGATCGAGCAGGACGCGGACATCGTCATGTTCATTTACCGTGAGCAGTACTACAATTTGGATCCAGATCAGCAGACGGAAACCGAAGTTGTCGATCTTTCCCTGAAAAAGCATCGAAACGGTGAAACCGGTAAAGTTCAGCTCGTGTTCGAAAAGTCGTATTCGCTGTTTTCTTCTCTGGCGCATGACGGAGTGCCTGGCTATGCGGGTTGATCTGCTCTGCTCGGGATCGAAAGGCAACGCCTGTCTGGTCCGGCATAACAATACGGAGATTCTGATCGACTGCGGACCTCCGTCCTGGCGCTATCTCAAAAACGCCATGGATGATGCAGGGGTAAGTCCGGACGATCTGGATGCCCTGCTCATTACCCACAGCCACAGCGACCATATCCGGCAGCTTTCGCATTTTACCGGCCTGCCGGTATACGCCTGCTGCGCCCTTCATCCCAAAAACTATAAAAAGCAGCCGGTGACGCTCGATCTGCGTCAGGTTCTTCCGCCTGTCCGCTTTCAGGTAGGGGACCTGAAAATTCTCGCCTTGCCAACCTCGCACGATTCGGGTCCGTCGATGGGGTTTGTCATTGAGTCCGAACACGAAAAGCTCGTATACATGACCGATACCGGCTACGTGCCTGAAGCGCTGTTTGGCGATCTTTCGGATGCGGACTACTACATTTTTGAAAGCAATCACGATCTGGAAAAGCTCAACCAGACCGACCGGCCGTTCGCTCTGAAAATGCGCATCGCCTCCGATACCGGTCATCTGTGCAATCAGGACAGCGCCCGCATTCTCTGCAGCTGCATGACCCGGCGCACCCGCCATATCGTTCTGGCTCATCTTTCCGAAGAAGCCAATACGCCCGAACTGGCGCTAGGCGCTCTGTTTGAACGGCTCGAGTATGCGCACGTTCATCACGATCAGCTTGTGATTGAAGCTGCAAAGCAGTTTGAACCGCTCCATTTTGGCGAGATCCGGGAAGATGATGAGGCGGCTGACGAAACGGCGGCTGCGTATTCGGCATATTCGGCGGATTTGTCGGATTTGACAGACCCGGCAGACAAAGCGAAAAACATGGACAGTACGTCTTTTCCGGATCGAAAAGAGGATGCTTCGCCTGCGGCTTTGCCCGCGCCTCAAAAAGCTGCTTCCAAACGCTCACGTTCCAAAGCCGCTTTGGCGGGCCATGGCGAATCGTCACATGCTGCCTGAAACGAAATCGCATGCTTTCTTTTCCAACAGGAAATCGTCTCATTTTCGTTCATAAAGCTGCTTGTCTAAAGCGGCTTGCCGTTTTGCGGCAGTCTCTGGTTTTCCAGAAGGCTGCCGCTTTTCTTATAGCCGGACTTTGTTCGCCAATGCCCGTATCTTTGTCCGCCCCGGCTTTTCCGGCCTGTTCTTTCCTGCTTTGTCTTTTCCCGTTTTGTCTTTTTCCGATTTGTCTGGACGGAAGGAAGCCGGGCGGATTTTGTCGGGCTTTCGCCTGGAAACCGGAGATGGCGAGCGCTTTTGCCCCGCGCTGGTCTGCCTCTGGGCAAAAATCGGAAACTGGCCAGTGCGCCGCAATCGCTCCAGAAAAGTTCAAAACGATTTAAGTACAGGCAAACTGGCAATAATCATAATGGATTCGTATTAAAAATATCCGTATCGGAGATGGAAGAATTTCACTCTGCTTACCCTGAGCTATCTCCGGGGAATTGAGCGGGTTTTGGTATAATGTCTTCGATAAAGGAAGGTGATTCACTTTGCTTACTGTTTTTGATCATCCGCTGATTAAGCACAAGCTTTCGATCATGCGTGATAAAAACACAAGTACAAAAGACTTCAGAGATAACCTTGATGAAATCGGATCGCTGATGGTCTATGAAATGACCCGCGATCTTCCTCTTCACGACGCAGAAATCGAAACGCCGATTACGACCATGACCGGTCACAAGCTGGCCAAGGATGTCGTTGTCGTGCCGATTCTGCGTGCGGGACTTGGAATGACTCAGGGCATTCTCGATCTGATTCCAACGGCCAAAGTGGCCCACATCGGTCTGTTCCGTGACGAAAAGACGCTGGAACCGCATGTTTACTTTGAAAAGTACCCCAAGAACATGCCGGAGGCTGTGACGATCGTTGTTGACCCGATGCTCGCAACCGGCGGAAGCAGCTGTGCCGCGATTGACATGGTCAAGCGGCAGGGCGCGACCAACATCAAGCTGGTGTGCCTGGTCGGTGCGCCGGAAGGTGTAGCCGAGGTGGAAAAGCATCATCCGGATGTGGACATTTATCTGGCCGCTCTCGATGACCATCTCAATGAGAACGGCTATATCGTTCCAGGACTCGGAGATGCGGGAGACCGTATTTTCGGCACGAAGTAGCCTATGAATCCGATGAAATTCGGCGGGTTTCTCCTGGTCAATCTGCTCGTGTGCATCTGGCTCGGGTATCTGATTGATTCCTGGACGAACATGTCCCCTGTCTGGATTATTGTCTTTACGCTGTATGCGATTATCGGCAGCTTCTTAGTTCTGCTGTATCGCAACAAGAAAAAAGACAAGAAGAAATCTTCCGGAAAGGAATAGACGCCATGTCCCCGGATCTTCGGCAGCTTTTCCGCTACAGCGGGAAGGCCACCCTGATTCTTTGTGCCGTCGCGTGCGCAGTCAGTCTTTTCATTGTCCAGGGAAGACAATGGATTTTTTGCGCGTTCGCGATTTTTTATGGAGCATTGTGCGCCATGCTTTCCCTTTACATGATTGCCCTCTCGACCCGGAACCTTTCCAATGCGGACGCGGGCAAGAAGAGCAAGGGCTATGGCTCGTACATGCTTCGGTATCTGATGTATGCCGTCCTGCTTTTTGCGGGGGCTTTTGCAGGTCTTCCCGTACTCGGGCTGATGGCAGGCATCGCAATCCAGAAAGCCACCCTGGTGCTTTACGCCAGGCGCGGCGGAAAGGAGACTGAATGAGCGAAGTCAGTCAGATTGTTTTTCACTTCGGTTCGTTCAACTTCTCCCTGCACCAGTCCATTCTCGTATGGCTTGTGATCTGCCTGATCGTAGGCATTGTCGCCTGGATCGCAGGAAAGAAAATTGAAAAAGCGGACCCGTCCAAAGCTCCAAAAGGCATCGTTTACTGGTCTGAAGAGCTTTACAACCTGTGTCTGTATGTCATTCAGGGCAACCTGAAAGAAACGACCATCCACTATTTGCCGATGTTCGGCACCCTGATGGTCTGCATGCTGCTGTCCAACCTCACCGGTCTGATCGGATTTCAGAACCCGACCTCCAATGTTTCCTTCAACGCAACGCTCGCGCTGATGTTCTTTCTGATGATTCAGTTTCACGGAATCACCAAGGCTGGCCTCAAGGCCCGCTTAAAAGAACTGACCGAGCCGATGTGGCTGCTTACGCCGCTGAATATCATCGGTGAACTGGCCCTGCCGGTTTCGCTGACGATGCGTCTTTTCGGCAACATTCTGGCCGGAACGATTATTTCGCTTCTGATTTACACGCTGATCAAATCGATCGCCCCATGGGGATATCTTGGCCTGACCATTACGCCGTTCCTTCACATGTACTTTGATGTGTTCTCCGGCGTAATTCAGACGTATATCTTCTTTACGCTGGGCACGTACTTCCTCGGTCAGCAGACCGCTGAACAGGAAGACTGATCCTTTGAGAGCTGTCAGGACTGAACAAATACGGGCAGACATACGACAGTACACATACAGAAAAAGCGCACAGCTTTATGGCTGTGCATGAACCGCCCCGGGATCGTGCGTTCGATCCCCATCCATTTAATTTGAAAAGGAGAATACAGTTTTATGGAATTCAATGCAGATTTCGTAAGAGGAATGGCCTGCCTGGGTGCCGGCATCGCCATGATCGCTGGTCTTGGCCCTGGTATCGGTCAGGGTATTGCCGCTTCCAAAGGTGCGGAAGCCGTAGGCCGCAACCCGGATGCTTCCGGTAAAATCCAGTCCATCATGGTACTGGGTATCGCGCTGGCTGAAACCACAGGTATTTACTCGCTGATCATCGCCATTCTGCTCATCTTCGTGAAGGGCTAGGCCGCTGGTGAGATCCGATGATTGATTTCAATATTGATAACTACCTGCGGATTTCCTGGCAGGATGTTCTGCTGGTATGCATTTCATCACTCATCATCGTTCTCTTCTGCAAACATTTTTTCTGGGATAAGATTCTGGCCTTTATCAACAAGCGTCAGAAACTGATTCAGGACAACATCGACAGTTCCGAGACGCTGAAAAAAGAAGCGCTTCAGGAAAAGGAAGAATACGACCGTCAGCTCGCTGCTGCGGGCAGCCGTGCCAATGAAATCATTGACCAGGCAAGACGCGAAGCGCTGGTGGAAAAGGATTCGATTCTGGATCAGGCACAGAAACAGGCTTCCAACATAGAACGGGCGGCCAAGGAAGACATCGAAAAGGAACGCCTGCGTGCGCAGGGCGAAATGAAAGCCGCTATTACCGATGTCGCCATTGCCGCTGCCGGACAGATCCTGGATTCGGAAATTGATGCCGATAAACAGAAGAAGATTCTGGACGATCTGATTGATGAAGCAGGTGAAGGCAAATGGTAGATACCGCCCTTCCTTATGCTCAGGCTCTGATTTCTCTTGCCCAGGAAAATCATGAGGAAGATGCCGTTTTCCATGACCTTGAGCAGATGGAAACGGTGATGGATGAAAACCCGGAGCTCGAGCCCTGGCTTTCTCATCCTGCAGTCCCCTCTGCCCAGAAAGAAGCTCTGCTTCTGGAGCTCTTTCAGGATGGTACCCATCCCGTATTTGGGGACTTCCTTAAAATTGTCAGCCGTCATTCGATGAGCGGACACTTAAGAAAAATCGCAGAAGATTACCGGGCTTTGCTCGACGAACTGCACAACATTCAGAACGTGTACGTGACGTCGGCCGCAAAGCTGGATGAAAACCAGAAAGAACGGCTGAAAGCCGCTCTCAAAAAGAAGCTTGGCGCGGAAATCCGCCTGAAGTGTTCAGAAGATCCGTCTCTGATCGCGGGCATGATTATCCGTACCCCTGATGCCGTGCTCGATGCGAGCTATCAGGGCAAGCTGGAAAGAATGAAAGAACAGCTTTTGAAAAGCTGAAGCAGGTGATGTGTATGAGTTTAAATCCCTCCGAGATTTCAAAACTGATCAAAGCACAGATCCGGAACGTTGATAAAGAAGTCGAGATGAACGAAAGCGGAACGGTACTGAGTGTCGGCGACGGAATCGCCAATGTCTATGGACTGAAAAACGCGATGATGTCGGAGCTGCTCCTCTTCCCGCATGATGTCTACGGCATGGTCCTCAACCTCGAAGAAGATCAGGTCGGCGTTGTACTGATGAGCGACAACCCGGACATCAAGGAAGGCGATACCGTAAAACGCACCGGTCATATTGTCGAAGTGCCGGTCGGCGACGGCATGCTTGGCCGCGTAGTCAACGCGCTGGGCGAACCGATCGACGGCAAGGGCCCGATCGAAGGCACACGTCTTCGCCCGGTTGAGCGCGTAGCGCCCGGCGTAATGACCCGTAAGAGCGTATCCGTTCCTCTGCAGACCGGTCTGAAAATCATCGACTCGATGATTCCGATCGGCCGCGGTCAGCGTGAGCTGATCATCGGCGACCGTCAGACCGGTAAAACCGCGATCGCAGTCGACACGATCATCAACCAGAAAGATCAGAATGTGCTTTGCATTTATGTCGCAATCGGTCAGAAAGCCAGTACGGTAGCCCAGATTGTCGAAAAGCTGAAACAGCACGGCGCCATGGACTACACGACCGTTGTCGTATCCACGGCTTCCGAAGCGGCGCCTCTGCAGTACATTGCGCCGTATTCCGGCTGCGCCATCGGCGAAGAGTGGATGGAGCAGGGCAAGGACGTACTGATCGTCTACGATGATCTGTCCAAGCACGCGGTAGCGTACCGCGCCATGGCGCTTCTGCTGCGCAGACCGCCAGGACGTGAAGCGTACCCCGGCGACGTCTTCTATCTCCATTCCAGACTGCTCGAACGGGCAGCCCGTCTGAATGAAAAGCACGGTGGCGGATCTCTGACCGCGCTGCCGATCATTGAAACGCAGGCCGGCGATATTGCCGCCTACATTCCGACCAATGTAATTTCCATTACCGACGGTCAGATCTTCTTAAAGACCGACATGTTCAACGCCGGTCTTCGTCCAGCCGTTGACTCGGGTCTTTCCGTATCCCGTGTCGGATCCGCTGCGCAGGTTAAGGCCATGAAGCAGGTATCCGGCTCGCTGAAACTGGAACTGGCTCAGTTTGCGGAAATGGAAGCCTTCTCCAAATTCGGTTCCGACCTCGATGCCGCTACGGCCGAAGTTCTGAACCACGGCAACCGTCTGACGCGTCTGCTCGTTCAGAAGCAGTACTCGCCAATGCCAATGCCGGAAGAAGTCCTTTCTCTGTTCTCGGGCAAATATAAATTCCTTAAGGATATCCCGGTGGATTCCGTTGAAGACTTCGAAGAAAAAATGCTTCTGTTCTTCAAGTCCGAACATCCGGAAATCCTCGAAGAAATCGCCGAGAAAAAAGCTCTGGATGATGATCTGACCAGCCGCATCAAAGCGCTGATGAACGACTTTCTTGCGGACTATAAAGTAAAGGCAGGCCTCTAGTATGGCAGCCAGCAAGCAGGCGATTAAAAGCCGGATTGCTTCGGTTCGCTCAACTAAGAAAATCACCAACGCCATGCAGATGGTCGCCAGTGCCAAGCTCAACAAAACCCGTTCCGCCATGGAGCGCAACCGTGAATACGCCAACGCCCTGCAGGAAATGCTGGCGGTGGTACTCGCCCACGCTGATTCCGGAGCGCCGTATCTGAAGGAAGATAAAAACAAGCCGTCGTTTCTGTTTGTGATCACTTCGGATATGGGCCTCTGCGGCGGCTACAACGCCAACGTACAGCGCCTGTTGACCGAGTGCGTAAAAAACGGCGATCAGATCGTCATGATCGGATCGCACGGCGTCTCGTATGCAAACAGCCGCAATATGGAACTGTTCGGCCGTCTGGTTGACATGAGCGAGGAAGATGCGTATGCAGAACTTGCCCGCTATGCCGATCTGGCGCTGAAAGAATACGACGAGGGAAAAGTCGGTGCCATTCGGGTTCTCTATACCCGCTATGTCAATACGCTGACGTTCGAGCCGGAAGTACTCACCCTGCTTCCCCCGCAGAAACCGGAAAAGTCCGAAGAGGAGTCGAAGGTGCATGCGGAAATGCTCTTTGAGCCTGGCAAGGAAGAAATGCTTGCGCAGCTGATTCCGATGATCGCAAAATCGGTTCTGTATTCCAAATACATGGAAAGCAAGACCAGCGAGCAGGCCAGCCGGCGCATGGCCATGGAAAGCGCGACCGACAACGCGGAAGAACTCGAAGAGAAACTCAACCTCGAGTACAACCGTGTCCGCCAGAGCGCCATCACCCAGGAAATTACAGAAATCGTTGGCGGTGCCAACGCCCTGAAGTAGAAAGGACGCAAATCGCTTATGGATGCGAAAGACGAAACAAAAAATACCGGGGTCGTAACCCAGATTGTCGGCCCTGTAGTCGACATTCGGTTTCCCGACAGCAAGCTTCCGGATCTGCTTACCGCAATCAAGATTCCCAAATCCGACGGGACTTCGCTGACCGTTGAGGTTGCCCAGGGAATTGGCAACGACCTCGTTCGATGCATTGCGATGGGCAGCACCGACGGACTCGTCCGCGGCATGGACGCCATCGATACCGGCAAGCCGATTCAGGCACCGGTCGGTGAGGAAGTGCTTGGACGCATGTTCAACGTGCTCGGAGAACCGATTGATGAACTCGGACCGGTCAATGCCAGACAGACCATGCCGATTCATCGCCCGGCTCCAAAATTTGACGAGCAGTCGACGACATCGGCTGTTCTTGAAACCGGAATTAAGGTTATTGACCTGCTGACTCCGTACGCCCGAGGCGGTAAAATCGGCCTCTTCGGCGGTGCCGGTGTCGGCAAAACCGTACTGATTCAGGAGCTGATTCACAATATCGCTTCGGAACACGGCGGCAAATCCGTCGTTGTCGGCGTAGGGGAGAGAACCCGTGAAGGCAACGACATGTACTACGAAATGAAAGACTCCGGCGTTCTCGATAAAACCGTACTCGTTTACGGTCAGATGAACGAATCCCCAGGCGCCCGTATGCGCGTAGGCCTGACGGGTCTGACCATGGCGGAATACTTCCGTGATGTGGAACATCAGGATGTTCTTCTGTTTATCGATAACATTTTCCGTTTTACCCAGGCGGGATCCGAAGTATCCGCTCTGCTTGGCCGTGTTCCTTCGGCCGTAGGCTATCAGCCGACGCTGGCGACCGAAATGGGTCAGCTGCAGGAGCGTATCACTTCGACGAAGGAAGGATCCATCACGTCGATTCAGGCGGTCTATGTACCGGCCGATGACCTGACGGACCCGGCTCCGGCGACAACCTTCTCCCATCTGGATGCCAAGACGGTACTTGACCGTTCCATCGCGGCGCTGGGCATCTTCCCGGCGGTGGATCCGCTGGAATCGAGTTCGCGTATGCTGGATCCGATCGTAATCGGCGAACGTCACTATAAAGTGGCGCGAGGCGTACAGGAAATTCTGCAGAAATACAATGAACTGCAGGATATCATCGCGATTCTTGGTATGGACGAACTTTCCGAGGAAGACAAGAAGATCGTTAACCGCGCACGCCGCGTTCGTAACTTCCTTTCTCAGCCCTTCCACGTAGCGGAAGTCTTCTCCGGTATCAAGGGAGTCTATGTACCGCTTGAAACCACGATCGACTCCTTTGAAAAACTGCTTTCCGGCAAGTACGACGACCTTCCTGAACAGGCCTTCATGTTTGTCGGCTCCATTGAGGAAGCGGTTGAAAAAGCCAGAAAGATTGAGGAAGAATCCAAGTGATCAAACTGCGCGTAGTCACGCCGAACGGCCGCTATCTGGAAGAAACGGTTTCAAGCATTCACGCCAAAAGCGTGCTGGGCGAATTTACGATTCTGCCCAACCATGTTCCCGTCGTTTTTTCTCTCGTTCCCTGCAAGCTGGTCATTCATGTCGCCTCCGGACAGGAGCAGGTGTACGCCATTTCCGGCGGCATTCTCCAGTTCTACGGCGATGAAGCCAGACTGCTGACGGATGCTATTGAAGGCAAGGCGGAAATCGATATTCCGCGTGCCAAAGCGGCTTTGGAAAGAGCCAGAAAACGCATGGAGAAACAGGGAGATCTCGATCAGATGCGCCGGGCCGAACTGGCCATGCAGCGTGCGATCAACCGTCTGTCGGTTACCGATTCTCTCTAAATCAGAATTCTTTATAGATCAGGAGCTTTTTCTGTTCGCATGCCGGGAAGAAAAAGCTCTTTTTCCGTTTGTCTGCCTGATTCATGGATCCGTTAATCCGCTTCGCCGGACTGGCCGCAGGTCGGCGTGGCGAGCCGGATCCGCTGCGCAGCGAAGGAAGAAGCGAAGAAAGAAGCGAAGAAAGAAACGCAGGAGGAAATGAAGGTACAATACATTAGGTGGTGAGGCTCGTAATTAAAAATTCAGGGTACAGCTTAAAGCTAGCTGTACCCTGAATTTTTTGGGACTACGAAAAAATGGGAGCGGCTTGAAAGCTACGTAAGCGTCAAATAAAAGACGGGTATTTTCTCGACCGCCTCCTTGGGATAATT
>NZ_CAPAEZ010000047.1:0-19920 GCF_948576815.1 uncultured Allobaculum sp. | reverse complement strand
CCTTGGAATAGGTTGACTCTAAAAAAATTGTCCACTTTCTGGGGTACAGTTTATTCTGAGCACAAACCGAGAAAATGACGATAACTAAACCGTATTTTAATAGATTAAATTTTGAAAGCGGTGACAAAAACCGTAAGGATTATGGCCTAAAAGTCCGCTTTGTTTGCGAATAAAAAGCCTCCTGTACAAGGATAGTCTCCTGCGGTTTGCCTCTCGGCGGCAAATCTCGTATATTTTCCTGACCGGCCGGCTCTGGAAAAACGGGCTTTGTTCTCCGTCAGGGGCCCAGATTGCCCGGCCTAATCCGGATGGGTATACTGAATTTATGAATAAAGACTCTTTTAAAAACGAACTGGCTGCCAAAGGACTGAATCTGTCCGCAGAACAGCTCGGTCAATTTGAAACGTATCTTCACCTGATTCAGGAGTGGAATCAGAAAATGAATCTGACTGCCATTACCGATGACAGTGAAATCTGGCAGAAGCATTTTTACGACTCCGTTGTCCCGTTTTTACATACATCGTTCCAGACGCTCTGCGACGTCGGTTCCGGTGCCGGCTTCCCCGGCATTCCTTTAGCCATTGCCTGGCCGAATCGTTCTTTTGTTTTAGTGGAACCGCTCGCCAAGCGCTGCCGTTTTCTGAATGAAGTCAAAAACCAGCTTCATCTGGATAACGTAGAAATCGTCAACGCGCGGGCCGAAGACTTTGTGAAGGAGCATCGCGAACAGTTTGACGCGGTTTCGGCACGTGCCGTCGCGCGTCTTTCGATTCTGCTCGAGCTCTGCGTCCCGCTGGTGAACGATTCCGGTACCTTTATCGCGCTCAAAGGCGCAAATGGAAAAGAAGAGCTCAAAAATGCGGCTCCGGCTTTAAAGGCGCTGCCGGTTGTGCTCGACCATGAAGAAGAATTTGAACTGGGCAACGATGAAGGAACCCGCATCAATTTTTATTTTAAAAAGACGGGAAAAGTTCCCGCAAAATATCCCCGTCCGTACGGAACGATTAAGAAAAAACCGCTCGAGGTGACGAATGGCTAAAATTATCGCAATTTCCAATCAGAAAGGCGGTGTCGGAAAAACGACGACCGCCATCAATCTGTCCAGCGCCCTGTCCTATCTGGGCTTGGACGTCCTGCTGGTGGATTTCGATTCGCAGGGAAACGCCTCGCAGGGGCTCAATGCGGTGAAGTCCAATCAGCAGCCGACCATTTACAACGTCCTGCTTGAAGAATATCCCGTTCGCGATGCGATCGTGCATGGCGAAAAGACGAATATCGATATCCTTCCGGCCAACATTTCGCTGGCCGGTGCCGATCTGGTCATGGATCGACTGAAAACCGGAAAGGAACAGCTGCTGAAAAACGTTCTGGATCCGCTGCGCGACGACTACGATTTCATCATCATCGACTGTCCGCCTTCACTCGGCCTTCTCAATACGAACGCCCTGACGGCGGCCGACAGCGTTCTGATTCCGGTACAGTGCGAATACTACGCGCTGGAAGGGGTGACGCAGCTGCTGCTGACGATCCGCCTGGTTCAGAAGACCAGCAACCCCAATCTGAGCATTGAAGGCATTCTGATGACGATGTTTGACTACCGTACCCGCCTTTCGGTCGATGTTTCTCAGGAAGTTCGCCAGACGTTCGGCCGTCTGGTCTATCAGAATTCCATTCCCCGCAACGTTAAGCTTTCCGAAGCGCCCAGCCGTGGCGTATCCATTTTCGAATACGATACAAAGTGCAAGGGGGCCAAAGCCTATGCGGCTCTGACCCGCGAAATGCTGCACATTGAAGAGGTAGATGAAGCATGAGTAAAGACAGCAGTCATCTCGGCAAAGGCCTCTCTTCGATTTTCGGCGGCGATATCACGCAGATGCTCGACGACATCCAGAACGGACAGAATCAGCCGGCCGCCCAGGTCAGCGAACCGCTCCGCCTTCCGCTCAGTCAGATTCGCCCCAATCCATATCAGCCGCGAAAAGTCTTTGATCAGACCGCGCTCGAAGAACTGGCTGCTTCCATTGCCGAACACGGCGTTTTCACGCCGGTTCTGGTCAAGAAAAGCATTTCGGGCTACGAACTGATCGCCGGTGAACGCCGTTTGCGCGCCAGCCGTCTGGCCAATCAGGAGACGATTCCGGCCATTATTGTGGATTTCGATGATCAGCAGATGATGGAAATTTCGCTGCTGGAAAACATTCAGCGCGAAAACCTGAATGTCATTGAAGAAGCCAAAGCCTATGATCAGCTGATCAAAAGTCTGCATTACACCCAGGAACAGCTGGCTGCCC
Source organism: uncultured Allobaculum sp. (assembly GCF_948576815.1). Taxonomy (NCBI): domain Bacteria; kingdom Bacillati; phylum Bacillota; class Erysipelotrichia; order Erysipelotrichales; family Erysipelotrichaceae; genus Allobaculum; species uncultured Allobaculum sp. The sequence continues at coordinate 17,629 of NZ_CAPAEZ010000047.1, read as the reverse complement.
GTGTCGGCAAAAGCCGTGAACATATTGCCAATCTGCTGCGTCTGCTTAAACTCCCGGACGAAGTGTCTCAGATGGTCGTCGACAAAAAGCTGTCCATGGGTCATGTCCGCGCCCTCCTTCCCTTAAAGGAAAAAAGCAAAATGACCCGGCTCGCGCACGATGCGTTTGAACAGGGCTGGTCCGTTCGTACGATGGAATCCAAAGTCCGTCAGGTCATCGAGCAGAAAGACGCTCACGAAAGAAAAAATGCGGATCTGGATCCAGACGGGGAAGAAACAAAAGAAGAAAAAGAGAAAGCCCACAAGGAAAGTCTCTTTATTCAGGAAGCCGCAAATCAGCTGGAAGGCTACTTCCAGACTTCGGTAAAAATCCGCGCCCATTCCATTGATATTCATTTCGAAGACAATAACGATCTGACCCGGATTCTTGAACTTCTTTCGCTGACCGAAACCGAAGAAGAGTAATTCCCGAGAAAAATTGAAAACAAAAAACCAGAAAAGAAAGCTCTGACCGACTGGAAAACCTCCAGATCCGGTCAGAGCTTTCTCGTTTTCTTCCGTTTTCCCTTCTTTTTTACGACATGCGGGTAGAAATCTGTTTTCGACTGTGGTTAACTCGGTATGAACAGACAGAAAGGCCTGGTGAGAGGATGAATTCTATTTCCTGCAAAGTACGTTAATCCAAGCATGTTCCTGATCTGTTTTGTCATGGCCGGATGGCGCAATGACATTTTGTATCGGACTGTGCCTGGAAGCAGGAAACCATCCACTGTCCGGTCTAAATATTTGAATTGCCTGTTTTTTTTGAACAGGCAGACTATGAATTCTTTTTTATGACTTGCAAGACCGCGGGAGATTTCCTGCGGTCTTTTTGCGAGTTCGGAATGTTTCAAATTCGCCTGTGTAAAAGTTTAAGGAGGAATGCATATGTCTATGATTCAGATTCGTGATTTGACGTTCAGCTATGAAAATGGGGCTGAACCGGTATTTGAACATTTCAATGCGGATCTTGATCCCCGCTGGAACCTGGCGCTTTGTGCACGAAACGGCCGGGGAAAAACGACACTGTTGAGACTTTTGCTGGGAGAACTGCACGGATCCGGTACCATTTCTTCCCCCGTGGAATTTGCGTACTTTCCGTGTCCAGTATCGGAAGAAGAACAGCTGGTCGCGGATGTGCTGCAGGAAATTGCCCCGCAGCCACAGCAGTGGGAATTTGTCCGGGAGCTGAATGCCCTCAAGCTGGATGAAGATATTTTGTGGAGGATTTACTCGACCCTTTCCTATGGCGAGAAAACAAAAGTACAGCTTGCGGCTCTCTTTTTAAACGAAGGAAAGTGTCTTCTGATTGATGAACCGGCCAACCACCTGGATACCGTCGGCCGTCAGGTTCTTTCTGCCTATCTGCACGATAAGCATGGCTTTATTCTGGTCAGTCATGACCGTGTACTGCTCGATGGCTGTACGGATCATGTGCTGGCCATCAACCGGTCGAGCGTAGAACTGGTCAAAGGAAGCTATTCAAGCTGGAAATCCGATTTCATCAGCCGGCAGAATACGGAAGATGCCCGCAACACCCGTCTGAAAAAAGAAATTTCCGCCATGCAGAAAAGCAGTCGGCAAAGCGCCGACTGGTCAGGTCGCATTGAAGCGTCCAAATACGGAAACGCTCCAGTTGACCGCGGCTTTATCGGTCATCGGGCAGCCAAGATGATGAAGCGTTCGAAATCGATTGAACGCCGCCGCCAGAAAGCCATCGAAGAAAAATCCGCTCTGCTTCAGGATTTTGAAGAGAGCGAATCGCTTCGTCTTTCGCCAAGGAACGATTTGCATGGCACCCTGATTTCGGCGCATGATGTGGTCTGCTTTTATGATTCCCGACCCGTCAACAAGCCGGTCAGCTTTACCCTTCATGAAGGCGACCGCATTGTACTCGACGGCTCGAACGGTTCAGGCAAATCTACCCTTCTCAAACTGATCCGCGAAGGAGGAGTTACGTATACGGGCGAGCTGTTCAGTCCTTCTCGTCTGATCATTTCCTGGGTTCCGCAGGATTCTTCCTTTTTAAAGGGAACGCTGCGCGAATTTGCGGAAGAATCGAAAATTGACGAAAGTCTGTTTAAATCCATCCTGCGCAAGCTCGGATTTGACCGGACTCAGTTTGAAGTACGCATGGAAGATTTCTCAGCGGGGCAGAAGAAGAAAGTGCTGATTGCCCGCAGTCTGTGCGAAAGCGCGCATCTCTACATATGGGATGAACCGCTCAACTATATCGATATTGAATCGCGCGAGCAGATCGAAGCGCTGATTCAGGAATATCACCCAGCGATGCTGCTGGTTGAACACGATCTGGCTTTCCAGCATGCGGTTGCTGATGAAATTGTTCCGGTTGAAAAGCGGATCGCAGGACCAAAGAACAGGACTGATTTTGAATAACCGAAAATCGATTCCTGGAAAGCAAACCGGCTGGCGCATTTTGAAGCTGCGTCAGCTGGTTTTGTTTGATACGGAATGCGAACATCCGGAAGTTTCCGGCTTCAGGACAACAAGAACTGATTCCTTAATTGCTAGCCTGAAAATTACGGAAAACTCAGATTCCGGGATCGCCAGTATGGCGCCAGCGGTTCAGTAAAAAGCGGATGCGCAAAATCGTTTTATCCATGCCGTGTTCGGCCAGATAGGTCAGAAGATATCGGATCTGGCGTTCGGTGTCGGGATGAAAAACTGTGCTGGAAAGATTGTTTTCAAAATACTGCAGGGGACTGTCGTCTCGATACTTATCCTTGAGATACGTCTGGGAAGCGGCTGCGCGATCGCAGAACATCTCGACAACGTAGTTAAATTCCATCGCGCGAGGAACCATTCCGTGCGGTCCGTTATCCATCCAGAATTCCCAGTGATGCGGATTTCTTCCCTTGTGATGGAGCCAGGAAAAGGAATAGCCTTCTGTTTCCTTCTGGGCATTGATTGGGGAGCGGTAGCCCTGGTAATAGCGAAAGCCGGTTTTGAGTTCGACGGGAGTGTATTTGGACAGATCATGAAGCAGGCCCTGTTTATACAGGCCGCAGCGAAAACACAGTTCCATGACCCGAAGCTTATGATCGTTAATGGTAAGCAGATGACCTTTGATTTTTTCAAGCTGGTTCATAGTTTCATACTAGTGATCTGTCGGCGCGCGCGCAAACAGATCCTGATTCTCCAGTTCAAACCTGAGATCGAAATAATTACTTGCGTTCCAGAAAAATGGACTCTGTGCAGGCAAAGCCATATACAGAGTCTGGAAAGTTTGAAGATCTGAAAATTAAGCCAGTTCCTTTCTGGCTGCATCCAGAGCAGAGGCAATAACACCGTCCATGTCGTAGTAACGGTATTCGCCAAGACGGCCGCCAAAACGAACATTCTTGCGCGTATTCGCCAGTTCTTTGTAGCGGGCATAGAGCGTACCGTTCTTTTCATCATTGATGGGGTAGTACGGTTCATCACCTGGCTTCCATTCGCTGGAATACTCGCGGGCGATGATGGTGCAATCGCTGCCGAGATCTTCGAAATGCTTGAATTCGAGAATGCGGGTAAAAGGCGTTTCGCGATCGGTGTAGTTCACAACCGAAGTTCCCTGAAAATCCGGTTCATCGAGCGTTTCCATTTCAAAACGGACGGAACGGTATTCGAGATGGCCGAGGGAATAATCGAAAAATTCATCAATCGCACCGGTGTAAACAATCCGATCGGCAAGCGCGTCCCATTTTTCACGGGCCTTCAGATAATCGGTATTCGTGAGCACGTCCACGCCTTCGAGCATGCGTCCGACAAGATCGGTATAGCCGCCCTGCGGAATGCCCTGATAGAGCGCATTGAAATATCTGTTGTCATACGTCAGACGTACCGGAAGACGGCGGATGATAAAGGGCGGCAGATCTTTGCAGTCGCGACCCCACTGTTTTTCCGTGTAGCCTTTTACGAGTTTTTCAAAGACATCGCGTCCGACCAGAGAAATCGCCTGCTCTTCCAGGTTTTTCGGTTCGCCGGTGATTTCCTGACGCTGCTTTTCGATCATGGCTCTGGCTTCCTTCGGGGTGCGGACGTCCCACATTTTATTGAAGGTATACATATTGAAAGGCAGGGAATACATCTCGCCTTTAAAGTTGGCGATGACGCTGTGGGTGTAGCGGCTGAAGCGGGCAAAGCGATTGATGTAGTTCCAGACTTCTTCATTGTCCGTATGGAAAATGTGTGCACCGTATTCGTGGACATGAATGTTATGGTCAAGACGGGTATACACGTTTCCGGCAATATGAGGACGACGTTCGAGAACGAGAACCTTCTTGCCGGCATCGTAAGCCTGGCGGGCAAATACAGCACCGTACAGGCCGGCGCCGACAATCAGATAGTCATAATGGGAATGCGATAACGGGTTCATGAATACTCTCCTTATATTTGACTGCCGCCTTCTTCATGGAAAATAAAGAAGCAGGGCAGGGAATAAACCGGTTAGACAGAAGGGTCTGCGCTTAATGGAGCGGAAGAAATTCTGTATGAACTGGACATTCATTATGTCCGGTATGTCTTTCCAATTGTCGCATATTGCCATTCGAATCACATCTGACACCAACTGACCGGCTGTGTTTTTTTCACGCAGGTCTTCTATACAAACCGAAAAAAACGGGATAAATACGGCACAATGACGGAAAAAAAGAGAAATTGTTTTCCGGGTTGCGATGGAAATTGGGGATTGCTATAATGCATAGGCACTTACTTTAAATCAGCACCTGATTTAAGGCGGAAGGAGGATATGGCGATGAAAAAGGGAATCCATCCTAATTACCATACCGTAACTGTTGTATGCTCTTCCTGCGGTAACACATTCGAAAGCGGCTCCACCATCAAAGGTGACACCCTTCGCGTAGATACCTGCAGCAACTGCCATCCGTTCTACACAGGCCGTCAGCGTTTCGCGGCTGCCCAGGGACGTATTGAAAAGTTCAACAGAAAATACGGACGCAACGACAAGAAATAAGCTTAACGCTGTTTCAGGATCATTTTGCACACAAGGCGCTCATAACGAGCGCTTTTTTATTTTGTGTCGATGAAGTTTAGCGCGGTTCTTTTTCCGTTTTTCTTTTGTCTGTGCTTTCTTTTGCCTGCGTTTTCTTTGGTCTTTGTTCTCGTCTTTATTCGGATGACTTTCTTTCGTATATCCAGACAGCAGGAGATCCAGTCCTCGGACGGACCGTTCGACTGGCAGTACTGGAAAAGGCGGAAACAGAATATGGAAAATGACCCATTCAAAAATCAGACGACGCATTCCGCTCAGCGGATTTCAAAGAAGGAAGAAAGTCCCAGACGGGAATGTCTGCGCTGCCACAACCGGGATCCGAAGCTTTTCTTTTTCCATGACGGTTTCTGGTACTGCCGCAAATGTCTGGATTTTGGCGCGCTGAAAGCCGGACAGAAACCACAGGCGCCCAGTCTGTCCCATCGTGTGTGGAAAGGAAAGCCGGTTCTGGAATTTGAACTGACGCCGCTGCAGAAAGAAGCATCCGCCCGATCGCTTTCCATTTTGCAGAGCCATCGGGATCTGCTCGTGTACGCGGCAGCTGGATGCGGAAAAACGGAACTGACGCTTGAAAGCATCTGCGCGTATCTGGCCCAGGGCAAGAAAGTGTGCTTTGCGATTTCCCGCCGTCAGGTGGTGATGGAAATCGCCGAACGGCTTCGCAAAAACTTTCCGGAGCTGCACATCGTTCAGATCTGCGAGGGCTTTACCGATGAAACGGACGGCGATCTGATCGTGTGCACGACGCATCAGCTTTACCGTTTCCCCTACAGCTTCGATCTGCTCATTCTGGATGAACTCGACGCGTTTCCGTATGCAGGAAACGAAGTGCTGGAAGCGATCGCCCTCCAAAGCTGTATCGGGCAGCGCATGCTGCTGTCAGCCACACCGGACGCGAAAAGTCTGGAAGCCATCGAACGGGGTGAGATGGAAATGGTCAATCTCTTCTTGCGGCCCCATCGTCATCCGCTTTGCGTTCCTGTCGTGAAACGAGGATCGAAGCTGAAGCAGGTGCTGATTTTAATCGCGTACTGCCGCCGGTACATTCAAAACGGCAAGCAGGTTCTGCTTTTTGTCCCCCGTATTGCGGATACCCGCTGGATGAAGCCGGTCATCCGTCTGTTTTTTCCCTGCTCTGTTATTCATTCCAAAACGAAAAACAAAGATGAAGTCATGGCTGAATTTCATGCCCGAAAGACGATGGTTCTCATATGTACAACTCTTCTCGAACGGGGAATCACCGTTCCCTCCGTCCAGGTCGCGGTGTACCGGGCCGATCATCCGGTGTTCACCAGCGCCTCTCTGATTCAGATCTTCGGGCGCGCCGGGAGAAGCTTCAAAGATCCCTCCGGCGAAGGAATCGCCTTAATCGAATCGCCCTCCAGAGCGCTCGATGCCTGCATTCGCCAGCTGCGCTACATGAATTCTGTCTCTGGTGCGGATCAGAATTTTCCGGCTGCGAAACGCTCCCGTTTCTTTTAAGAGGACCGGATGCGCTCTGCCCGCAGTGCGCGGCTTTACGGGAAACGGCCAATATCGATATCCGTAAAAAAGGGCGCCGTCTGCGCATTTTGTACTATCGAAACAGCGAATGCGACCGCATTCTGCGAAGAATTTTGCAAAACGGCGATCTGGAAGCCGCCTCCGGTTTTCTCGATGGCCACGAAGACGAACTTTCTGCGCTTTGCCGGCGTCCGGTTCGCGTGGCTGAGGCAGAAGCGTGTTCCACGCAGGTTTTTGAAGCGTTTTTTGGACGGCGCGCGCTGTTGTGGCAGAACCGGCTGGCGCAAAAGCGCCGGTTAAAGACAGGCCGACGAAAGCGGCCTTCGACTTTCTATACAGCCTTAAGCTATACGGGACTTTCGTATGCGCAAATCGAGGAAATCCTCGAAGATAACGACTGCCGGGAAATCTGGATCCTGATGCAGAAGAAAGAAGATGCCGACCGAAAGCATCTGAAGCGCTGTCTTAAAAGGTGAAGGGAAAAAGACAGGATGACAGATCGAGCAGCGGGATAAACGATCAATCGGAGCATCCGCTCAATAGCGCATCCGACAGGACTCAGAAGTGGCGATCGTACAGAAAAGCCGGACGCAGATCCGGCTTTTTTGACGGGCAGGCGTAAACAAAATGCAAAAAGGAAATGATAATACGATCGTCTGTACTTCGTCTTTAATCGGTTTTTCATCCAAATCGGGCATCGTTTCTATCCGTTTTTCCGAGATTTATGCAGGGGGAAGGCAAATGTTAGCAGAACTTTTAGAGAAGCCGAAGAAAGAATCAGGCATTATAAAGAAAGCCTCTGCCGCCAAAATCCGGGTCGACATTCTAAAAGAAAGCGAATAACCCACAATGATTTTTCTTTAGGGTTGAACGGCAGGATAAAGGCGCAAATTCAGTACAATAAACTAAAAGGGGTACCTGTATACAGAGTCAGGAGAGCGCGAAAGCCTTTCCGTATTTCGAACACATCGATTTCATAGAAGATACAGAACAAAGGCGTGCAGACCGGCTGTCGGATCATGCACCCGGAATATAAAGGGGGGTTTTTCAATGAGCGATCAGAACCGTGATGATAATTTTGATTCCCTGCTGGATTCATTGAGCGGAAACGAAGAAATTGAAAAAAAGATGGATGATTTTGCGCGGAACAAAGAACGGATTGAACGCATTCAGCGGGCAAGAGAAACATCGGAACAGTTCCAGCAGACGTATTCGTCGGCCGCACGCAATAAAGCGCGTTCGGAAAACGAAGCGGCGAAAAATGGAACGCCCCAGGTGATCTATACAGAAAAGCCTGGCAGTGCGCCAAACGGATCCGATTCGTTTTTTGCGTCCAAAGAAGAAACCGCCCCTTCGGCGGAAGACCAGTATGCCCAGAATGCGGGGATGACCCGCGAGTTTGGCGCGCCGCAGAGCGCTCCGGCTCAGCCGGGCGAGCAGACGCGCGTGTTTAACGGCGCTGCGCCGGCAGAAGAAGACGAAATCGGTCAGACCAAACCGGTAACGATGCACAGCGATGAAATCGCCGGTCTGCTGGAAAAAGATGAACCGCTCCTTCACCGGGAATACGTACGCGAGGACGAAGACGACGATTACGACGACTATGACGATTCGTACGACGACGAAGAGGACGATTATGACGACTACGATGAAGAAGACCGTCATGTAAGAGTCCGTCACCACGATTCCCGCGGCTCTTCGCGTCCGGCGCCTTCCCGCTCTTCGCATTCACGTAAAAAATCGAAAAACAATATGAGGACCGTCGGCATTATTGCTGGTATCGCGCTGGCGATCGCTGTGGTTTCGGTCGGCGGCTACATGGCGGTTCATTTCATGAACTCCGGCGCGCAGACCCAGACCAGCAAAGGCTACAACGACCTCCTTAGCTGGGCAGAAAGCTTTAACGGCCTTACCGATGACAACAAGCAGCAGGTTCTGGATTTCCGTTCCGTGTATGACAAGCTTTCCGAAGATGAAAAGCGAAAAATCAATGAACAGCTGCTGGCGAGAACGTCCAAGACGTTTGATGAACTGCTTGCTGAAGCCGGCGCTCAGCAGAAGCCTTCTTCTTCCAACTCCGATGTGAAAAACGCGGAACGAAAAGCGGAACTCCGCGATGAAATCGAGTCGCTCAGCGGCGACGTGGCGGTTCTGCAGGGCAAGCTGGACGGTATCAATAAGCGAAAGAACGATGCGGAAAACACGTACAACTCCAAAAAGAATGCGTACGATCAGGCAGTTCAGGCCACAAACACAGCCCAGAGCAAAGTCAATCAGATTCAGGACGATCTGAACAGCTATCCAAGCGCGGACAGTATTCGTGCTCAGATCAAGGATCTCCAGGATCAGATCAACGCCATTAATGCCGGCGACGGATCGGATACTGGCGGTTCAGGTGCGGACAAAGAGCAGCTGCAGTCGCAGATCAACAGCCTTCAGAAAGATCTCGACAGCGTCAATTCGCTCAACAGCCAGCTTTCTTCCGCGACCAATACGCTGATCGATGCCCAGCGCTCCGAATCGAATGCGAAGTCCGCAATGGATTCGGCCTACAACGACTGGCAGGCGATTGTGGCAGAAGCCTCCCCGGTAGAAACCGAAATCAATAACAAGAACAACAAGATCAACGAGCTGCAGAGCGAATACGATTCCATTGATTAATGCGATCGGTTCGGACGGAAAAAGAAAGTCCGTCGGATCGGCTCCAGAACCGTTTGAAAAGCCGGAAAAAGCGAAATTGTCATCGCTTTTCCGGCTTTTTCCATGCCGGCATGCCGCAGACATGGTCCTTTTGAAGACGCTTTGAGGAGAATCTGCTGTTTTATCAAAAGCCATTTTTGATTTTGTCTAAAAACCCTGAACAAAGAGGAGGAATGTCGGGGATGTGTTAGAATACCTGCGAAAGGTGGTCCCATGACAAAACGGAATGCGATTATTCTGGCTGCCGGCAAAGGAACCCGGATGAAGTCGGAAAAAAACAAAGTAATGCATGATCTGATTGACCGACCGATTCTGGCTTATCCTCTTGGCGCGCTGAAAAAAGCAGGCGCAGAGAGGATTGTCATTGTTGCCGGCTATCAGGCACAGTCCTTAATGGACGCTTTCCCCGAAGAAGAGTTTGCGCTGCAGAAGGAGCAGCTCGGAACCGGACATGCGGTCATGCAGGTTTCGGCCCTCAAGGACGAAGACGGCTATACGCTCGTCATGAATGGAGATGTCCCCTGTCTCCAGCCGGAAACCCTCGAAATGCTTTATGACCAAGCACAGGGAAAGGCTCTTGTTCTTCTGAGTGCCATACTGGAAGAGGGCGGAAATTACGGAAGAGTTGTCCGCGATGAAACCGGTGCGGTAAAAGAGATCGTCGAAGCTCGCGACTGCACTCCCGAGCAGAAAGAAATCCGAGAGATCAACGCGGGCGTTTACTGCTTTAACAACCGAGATCTTTTTGATGCGCTCAGCGAGCTGACAACCGATAATGCCCAGAATGAATACTATCTGACGGATCTGGTTCGAATTCTCAATGAAAAAGGCAAGCACGTGGATGCCATTGCCGCTTCGGATCCGGATGAGATGGCGGGCATTAATACCGTCAGCGAACTGTACGATGTATATCGCTGGATGAAAGACAGAATTAACCGCAGACATATGTTAGCCGGCGTGCAAATTGTAGATCCGCAGCGAACGGTTATCGGCCAGGATGTGAAAATCGGTCACGATACCGTGATTTATCCGGATACGGAAATCCTTGGCAAAACGGCGCTGGGCAATTATGTCGAAATTTTCCCCCAGACCTGGATTAAAGACAGTGTCATCGGTGATGGTGTCCGCCTGCAGATGTGCAAAGTCCAGAACGAAATGATTTCAAATGCCCTGGATGAGGAACCCGCAGGAAATGAGGAAGGAACAGGTACGCAAGCATGTTAAACAAAGATGAGCTTAAAAATTCAACCGTTGTATTCGCGCTGACCAGCAGCCGCGATCTGGCCAGAGAAATCTGTGAGATTCTTGAAATCCCCCTTGGAAAATGTGATGTTCATCATTTTGCTGATGGAGAAATTCTTGTTGAACTCGGTGAGTCTGTACGTGGAAAAGACGTATTCTTTGTACAGAGTACCAATCGCCCGGTAAACGCCAATCTTATGGAGCTTCTGATCGGTATCGATGCCTGCAAGCGTGCTTCGGCTCGTTCCATCAACTGTGTTATTCCGTATTTTGGCTACGCCAGACAGGACCGCAAGGCGAAACCGCGACAACCGATTACAGCCAAACTGGTGGCTTCGCTTCTTGAACGCGCCGGTGCAAACCGCGTGATCACCATGGATCTCCATGCTGCCCAGATTCAGGGCTATTTCGATATTCCGGCAGATGACATCAATACGCTGTCTCTGATCAGTGAATACCTCAAACACAAACCAGGTCTGAACATCGAAGATGTTGTCGTTGTTTCTCCTGACCACGGCGGAACCGTTCGTGCCCGTCGTCTGGCTGACCGCCTCGGCGCTCCGGTTGCCATCATTGACAAGCGTCGTCCAAAACCAAACGTTGCGGTTGCCATGAACCTGCTTGGTGAAGTTGACGGAAAAGTTGCAGTTGTCATCGATGATATGGTCGATACCGCCGGCACACTGACCAGCGGCATCAACATGCTTTACGAAAAAGGCGCGAAAGAAGTTATCGCAGCCTGCGCACACGGCGTACTTTCCGGACCGGCGATTGAACGTCTGAAAAACTCCGGCCTGAGTGAATTCATCGTTACGAACACCATCGATCAGACTGAAAACGCAAAACTGTACGATGAAATGGTAGTTCTTTCCGTTGCTCCGCTTGCAGCTGCTGCCATCGAAGCGGTTGAGCTCAACGAATCGCTGTCCTACGCGCTGCAGACAGCTCTCGTTCACGAAGACGACAACCGTCACTAATTCCAAATCGAATTGGAAACGCTCGTCTGGGATTTCTGGAACTCTCCAGTCTTCCGCGGGATATAAATCGACAAAAAGAAAACCGCCGTCAGGCGGTTTTTTGTTTCCAGAATTTACGATCGAATCCGCTGTCGGCTGCGGTCGGCTTCTGATGGTCGATTCGCGGGAATGCATTCTGTGGAATGCGTTCATTCGGATCCGTTTTGAAAAAGAGACAGGAAGTTGGCGCGGATCTGTCGGGCCAGATCATCGGAATCCATTTCTTTTAACTCAGCCATTTTTTCAAGCGTCGCTTTGACATAGGCAGGCTGATTTCGCTTGCCGCGATACGGAACCGGGGCGAGATACGGCGAATCGGTTTCGCTTAAAATTCTTTCGGGCGGACAGGCGATGACATTGGCAGGCCCCTGTTTATTGTTTTTAAAGGTGATGGGTCCCGCAAAGGAAATCATGGAATCCAGTTTGAGGGCTTCTCTCATGGTTTCCGTTGAACCGGAATAGCAGTGGAAGATGATCGGCGTACGGGCATGGGCTTTAAGAATATCCAGGGAATCCTTTGCGGCGTCCCGCATATGTATGGAAACCGGAAGCCCCGTTTCGGCCGCGATATCGAGCTGAGCTTTGAAGAGGGCCTTCTGTTCTTCTTTAAACGACATGTCCCAGTAATAGTCCAGGCCGATTTCGCCCAGAACATCCATATTGCCGCAGGCGGCTTCTTTTCTCAGCTCTTCGAGATCTTCTTCTGTGATCTCTCTGGCGTCTTCAGGGAAAAAGCCCCAGGCGACTTTCAGATTTTCGGGATACTGTTTTTTCAGCGCAAGCGCCCGGTCGTATTCCTTACGGTTCGTGCACATGATCATCATCAGATCTACGCCCTGTTCCAGGGCGCTTTCGATCAGCGGCACCGCGTTTTCGTACAGTTCGTCACACGTAAGATGGCAATGCGTATCGGTGATCATGCTACTTGCTTACTTTCTTATAGCCGAGCGATTCAATGATGTCTTCCATGGCTTCGCGCGTATCGTCGCGGTTGAGTGCGAATTCGATCTGCGCCTGGAGGAAGCCTTTGCGATCGCCGACGTCATAGCGTCTGCCGTCGAACTGGCAGGCGTAGACGGTATCTTCCTTGGCCAGACGGTCAATGGCATCGGTCAGCTGGATTTCGTTGCCTTTGCCGGCTGCCTGGGTTTCGAGCTTTTCGAAAATGTCCGGTCCAAGAACGTAGCGGCCAAGAATGGCCATGTTGCTTGGCGCGTCTTCCTGCGCGGGCTTTTCAACGAACGTGGAAACGGTCATCAGGCCGTCTTCGATTTTTTCCAGCGGGTCGATAATGCCGTACTTGGAGACATTTTCTTCAGCGACTGGCTGAACGCCGACAACGCTGCATCCGGTCGTTTCATACACGTCCATGAGCTGGCGAATGGCGCCTGGTCCACCGGCATTGATGACGATGTCATCGCCGAGCAGAACGGCGAACGGTTCATTGCCGACAAAGCTCTTGGCACAGAGAATGGCGTGGCCAAGACCTTTTGGCGTTTTCTGACGAACCGATACGATGTTGACCATATCGGTAATTTTCTGGATCATTTCCAGATGTTCCAGATCGTTGCTGGCTTTGAGCTTTTCTTCCAGTTCAAAGGAGCGGTCAAAATGGTTTTCAATGCTCTGCTTGTAGGAATTGGTAATCAGGCAGATTTCTTCGATGCCGGAATTTACGGCCTCTTCAATAATGTACTGAATCGTGGGAATATCCACGATGGGAAGCATTTCCTTCGGGATGGCCTTGGTCGCCGGGAGAAAGCGCGTTCCAAAACCTGCTGCCGGAATGACCGCTTTGCGGACTTTATGTTTCATAGGTTCTCCTTTACCCGCATATCCTGCGGAGCGAAAGTGAAATATTCATAACGCTTACCTATTATTCTATCCGGAACGGATAGGGGCTTCAACCTTGCCCGGCGCAGGGGGAAATTGTCCGAAACCTCAGAGCGGGCACAAAAAAATCATAAAAGACTTGACAAAGGGTGAGCGAAAAGCTGTTTGCTATAATGAAAACGATACGAACAAGAATACAGACTCAGAGGGAAGGATGAGATAAACAATGGCAAAAATGGAAGAACGTCTCGACAGGCTTGCAGCGCGTCTGGATGAGATTAATGAAAAAATGATGGATCCAACGGTTGTCAGCGATCGCCGGCAGATGTCCAAACTTGGACGGGAAGCCAACGAACTGACACCGATTGTAGAAACCTATAACGAATACAAAGCAGCAGTTTCGGAACTGGAGGACGCCCGCGTGCTTCTCGAAGAACATGATAAGGAAATCCGGGAAATGGCCCAGATGGAAATCACGGAACTCGAACCGAAAATTGACGATTATATTGCTCGCCTCGAACTTCTGCTCGTTCCGACCGATCCGAACGATTCTCATAACGCATTCATGGAAATCCGCGGAGCAGCCGGCGGCGACGAAGCCAATATTTTCGCAGGTGACCTGTACCGCATGTACGCCAAGTACGCTGAAGGCAAAGGCTGGAAAGTCGAAGTGACGGATGCAGAAGAATCCGAAGCCGGCGGCTATTCTCTGATTGCTTTTAAAGTCAGCGGCCAGCATGCCTATGGCACTTTGAAATATGAGAGCGGATCGCACCGTGTACAGCGCGTTCCAAAGACTGAGTCGCAGGGACGCATTCAGACTTCGACCGCGACAGTTCTGTGCTATCCGGAAATTGATGAAGAAGATTTCGATATCGATATGAACGATCTGGAAATCGAGACCATGCGTGCGTCCGGAGCCGGCGGTCAGCACGTAAACAAAACGGACTCCGCTGTCCGCGTTATTCATAAGCCGACCGGCATCGTCGTTAAATGCCAGGACGGCCGTTCCCAGCATGAAAACCGTGCGACGGCTCTGGCAACGATCGCTGCACGTGTCAAAGAAGAACATCAGCGCGCCATCGACGAAAAGAACGAGGCAGAGCGCAAGACCAAAATCGGTACCGGCGATCGCGCGGAAAAAATTCGTACGTACAACTATCCGCAGAACCGTGTCACCGATCATCGCATCGGCTATACCGTAAACCAGCTCGACCGCATTATTGACGGCCGTCTGGAAGATCTGATGCAGGCGCTGCAGAAAGCGGACCAGCAGGCGAAGCTGGCTGGAGAATCGCTGTCATGATGCGTTACCGCGATCTTCTGAGCGAAGGCAAGGATCGCATGGTAGCGGCTGGTCAGTCCGATCAGGCGGCGATGCTTCTGCTCAACGAGCTCTGCCAGAAAAAGGACATCAATCTGTATATGGATATGGATGAAGAAGTCGATCCGGAAATTCAGACCGACTATCTTGAGGGGATTCACCGCATGGAAAAAGGCGAACCGCTCGGCTATGTCCTTGGCTATGAAAACTTTTATGGATACGACTTTACCGTCAATGAAAACGTGCTGATCCCCCGTCCGGAAACAGAAGAACTGACCGGGCAGGTTCTGATTCAGTGCGATGTGCTGTGCGAGCAGATTGAACACCCTGTTGTGTTTGATGTAGCCACCGGAAGCGGCGCCATCGGAATTACCCTTTCCCTGGAAAACGATCAGATCGACGTGTTCGCTTCCGATATTTCCCGGGAAGCCCTCGAAACGGCCTACGCCAACAATGAACGGTTAGGCGGTTCGGTTGTTTTTGTACAGGGCGATATGCTGGATCCGTTTATTTCCCGCAATATGCACTGTGACCTTCTGGTGTCTAATCCGCCTTATATTCCGAAAAATGAAAAAATGGATCACAGCGTTGTGGACTATGAACCGAACGTGGCGCTGTTTGGCGGCGAAGATGGCCTTTACTTTTACCGGAAGATTTTCCAGAAAGCGGATCAGGTGCTCAATCCGGGCGGCGTGATGTGCTTTGAAATGGGCTGGGACCAGGGCGATCGTCTGAAAACGCTGGCTGCCAAGTTCTTCCCGGAAGCGGAAGTAACAGTCCTTAAGGATATCAATGGAAAAGACAGAATTCTGATTGTTCAGATGGAGAAAGAAGGAACTAAACATGACCATGCGTAACGATCCGTGCTGGTGCGGAAGCGGAAAGAAATACAAAAAGTGTCATGAAGCGTTTGACCGGACACTGATGGACCTGAAGAAAAAAGGGTGCAAGGTGCCCACGCATAAAATGATCAAGTCCGAAGAAGATCTGAAGTGGATCCGTGAAGCGGCGAAAGTCAATAACGGCGCGCTCGACCTGGTGCAGTCCAAAATCAAGGCGGGCATGACGACCAACGAAATTGACAAGATGGTTCATGACTACACGATCGAGCACGGCGGCATTCCGGCCTGTCTGGGCTACGAAGGCTTTCCGAAAAGCTGCTGCACGTCGATTAACGATCAGGTTTGCCACGGCATTCCAGACGATACCGTTCTGGAAGACGGCGATATTGTCAACGTCGACTGCACGACGATCGTAAACGGCCATTATGCGGATGCATCGCGCATGTTCTGCATTGGCGAAGTCAGCCCGGCAGCCAAAAAGCTGGTGGATGTGACGAAAGAATGTCTGGAAGCAGGCATTGCGGCCGTGAAGCCGTGGGGACATCTTGGAGATGTCGGCGCAGCAATTCAGGAAATCGCGCACGCCAACGGCTATTCCGTCGTTCTGGACTACTGCGGTCACGGAGTCGGCAACGACTTCCATGAAGATCCGATGGTCCAGCATGTGGGAACACACGGGACGGGCATCATTCTTGCACCGGGAATGGTGTTCACCATTGAACCGATGATCAATGAAGGCGTATGCAGTCTGTTCATCGACGCTGATAACGACTGGACCTCCTATACGGATGACGGCAAGCTCTCAGCACAATGGGAACATACGATTGCGGTTCACGATGACGGCGTGGAAATCATCGCCTGGTAAGCTTCAAAAACAGATTTTAGTTTTTCAATACGGCAGGATACTTTCAGAAAACGAAAGTATCCTGCTTTTTTACGAATCTGAGGATAGCAGCTACTCTCAGATCCGCACATGGCGACAGGGAATAGCCGTCCAAACGTGTCTTAAAAAATCAGAATCTTAAAAAGAAACGAATAGAGTGAAAAAAATCCATATAAAAATGGTGAATTGGATGAATTGAAATAGTAAACGCAACCATTGAACTGATAAAAACGAGCGTTCCATTTACTGTTTCAAAAATCTACTTTTCCTCTCAATTTCCTTTATCTAAGCCAGGAAACTGAGGGGATTTTTCTTTTACCAGGGCCGCGTTTCGCCTTTTCTGTGCTTCCATGCTAAAATTTTTGAGTTGGAAGGACTAAATGCAACCACGACAAAAAGAGCAGTTGATTAGTGTATTTTTTTGCTCCGATACTAAATGCAACTGCCAAATATGTGAATTAAGGTGTGTTCGTTCTCCTTCTTAACTCTCGTTATTGTTTAGCGAGTTAACAGATCTGGCTTCAAGTGGACAGAAGCCGGATCTATTTTTTTGATTCCTAGTTTTTCCACAATTTCAGAAGATTTTTCCAGAAAGCAGAAATAATCGTACGGCGTATGACCGTGCAGACTTTTTAATCCATATGAGTTGATATGCGAGACAGCGATGTTCAGCTGCTCCTGACTGGTCAGTCCCAGCTTGACTAAATCAAAAATATGGCCGCCTCGGTTCTTCGGGAAAATTCTCCTTAAAAGAAGATGTTTGTTCTCAACGGAGGCTTTCTGGATAGACTGCATCGGATCGCAGTAAAACACTTTCACACCGAGTGCTTCGATTTCTTCGACTGCAGTAAATTCTGAACCGAGATCGGTCAGAATCACCGCGAACAGTCGTCGGAAAGTCTGGGCTCCAAGCTGATCGTGGAGAGTTTTAAGTCCTTCAGACATCGCCTGAGCGGTCTTTTCTGTGTGGTAAACAGCGAGAAACAGATGGTGCGGATCGCGAAATAGAAAAGTCTGCATGAATGGCCCGTTGGTTACGTCGTTATAGACCGTATCCATTTCAACTACCGATACACCTGGGTGTGAAGCGAGGTGTTTCTGAAAATCCTCATAAGTTCGGCCTCGAACCACAGAATTGTCTTTCCGCTTTTTCGTTTTGATAGAGGGCTTGAATCGGATTTTGAAGTGTACCCCATGTCAAGGACACGATAATTAGAGAGAACCCTTTGTTCGG
>NZ_CAPAEZ010000046.1:0-20701 GCF_948576815.1 uncultured Allobaculum sp. | reverse complement strand
TAGCGTATCTAATATTCAGTCTCGCGTATACCCGTCGATTGTTTGACACTTACAGATCCTCTGACAAAGTCCATTCCTTTTCCCTCGATTTTTCTGGTCCGTATTCATCGCCGTTTCTTATGACCAGAAAAAAAAGAAGAGCTGTCCCCTTACGTACAGTATCTCTTCTTTTTCTGTCCGATTTGCGAAACCCGTTATTCTTCGCAGGACTCTCCGCAGTTGCCGCAGAAACGGGCATCCAGCGGAAGTTTGGTGCCACAGAACGGGCAGTATTTAAACGTCATCGGCTGCTCGAACGGGTCTGAACGGTTTGAATCGCCGTTTCCGGTTTTGTTTCTGGAATCCAAATCTTCACACGGGCTGAGACTTTCGAGTCCATCTAAACTGTCCAGACTCTCAAGATTATCGAGACTGTCCAGATCGATTGAGCGAAGCTGGTCAAATATGCCGCCGGTCGAAGCGGCAGGTTCCGGTTTTGGCAGATCCATCGTCTCAGTATGACGATCCCGCAGTTTGAGCTGTTCTTTAAGATGCGTAATCTGATCAAAATAAAGAATCAGTTCTGGCGTCGGTTCTTCGAAACGATTTTCATAAAACGCTTTGCCCAGTTCCCGGTACGCCGCATCGAGGGCTTCCAGAGACGATTCCCCTTGATCGGCTTTTGGCATTCGAATAAAAACTGTTTTATTATTTCCGCTCATAGTCTTACCCCAGTACAATCGCAAATTCGCGCTGCTTCAAATAGATCGCCGTATCCCGCCCAAGGTAATATCGACGATGTTTCCCCAGCGGCTGCCCGCTTTCTAAAAAGACAGCCCGGTTTTCAAACGGCTCAATTCCATACATGCCCAGATCACAATCGTAAAAAATGCCGACAGACTCCTTTTCGCTCTGTTCCAGAACGACTTCCGGCTCTTCCTCCATCTCCACGAACACTTCTTCCAGATGGTGCAGCAGAACCGCTTCTCCCTTATGGAATGAGTCTGTGCCGATCAATACGCCTTCAAATCGGTTCATGACGCAAATCCTCCTTGCTTTGTTCAAGCTGGAACAGCTGATTGGAGCCAAGGCGAAGAATCTGTCCGTCTCGGATTTCCGATTTCTGCGTGACGGGCTGATAATTGACAAACGTCTTGGAAGAAGAATTGAGATCTTCCACCATAACGCGATTCTCTTCCAGCGTCAGCCGGGCATGCCGCTCAGAGAGTGTCGTATCAAAATCGATGACAAAGTCGCTTTGCCTTCCGCATCCGATCAGCAGCTCTTTTTGCAGGCGAATCTGAATGCCCGTATTCATATGACGCAAAAACCAGTTTGACCGGGAACGCACGATCGGTTCGGG
Source organism: uncultured Allobaculum sp. (assembly GCF_948576815.1). Classification (NCBI taxonomy): domain Bacteria; kingdom Bacillati; phylum Bacillota; class Erysipelotrichia; order Erysipelotrichales; family Erysipelotrichaceae; genus Allobaculum; species uncultured Allobaculum sp. The sequence continues at coordinate 19,359 of NZ_CAPAEZ010000046.1, read as the reverse complement.
CTCTGGGATGGAATCGGAATTTTTTACCATACCATCGTCAGAACTTTTCGGTATTTCAGCGAGCACTTCGACAGCTTCGGCAGTTTCGGCGGCTTCCTCTGGGGCTGGATCGGTTCTGAAGTCCAGCAAGTCATCCAGATCTCGCATAGCCGTATCTTCCGCCTTTTTTTCCTCGACTTCCTGATAATTTTGTTCCTGCTGAGTTTCGACAGGATCCGCTTTATCCTGCACGATGGTTTCTGCTGGACGTTCCGGTATGATTTCTGGAGCCTTCTTGCTCAAAAGGTCCGTCTCCACTTTGGAATCTGAGGAAAATTCCCGGAACATCTGATCAAAGATGTCTTTTTTGGATGACGTGGTTTCGTTTTTTGCGGATTCGAAAGCTGGAAAACCGGCAGGCTTTTCTTCCGGAAAAACGAACGGTTCGGGTTCGGTCTGGGAATGGATGTTTGAGAAATCGCCGCCGCAGATTTCCTTTTCTTCGCTGTCTACGGCTTTATGTCGAATGGGATCGCTGGCTGTTCTGGGAACCACGATCGGAATCAGCCCGCTAATACGGGCGGAAACCGGCGGGATATCCAGTGACGAAACAGAAATCCACTTTGCTTTTTTCATGTGTCCTTCCTTATGGCTTATCGTGGTCTGCCTTTCCTTTTTTCGGATTCCAAAGAAGGGGGCAGATATACGAAACGTGGCTCGCTGTCGAACCACGTTTCGTCAGGTGCGATCCAGTCGGGCTGTACCCGGCGGATCGCTGAAACAAATTATGGATGCCGTTTTTTCGTCCTGGCTCGACGTCATTTTGAAAAAACGGTTTTATTTCATTTGTCGCTGAAGATCCAGAGCGCTTTCTTCACATCGTTTCAGACTCTCTTCCAGATCCTGAAGGGTACGGGTCATTGCCGATTCGTAGTCTTCGAGGAGCTGCTGGAGCTTCTGATTTTCCTGTATCAGCGTTTCGCACGGATGGGCAGCCGCGTGGAGTTCAGGTGACTGTCTCAGATTTGCGATGATGGAAAGAAGAAGGTTTCTCTCCTGCAGAAGAGTCTCTCTGGAGCGATGGAGCTGTCGTGCCGAGGTTCGAATTTTATCCGAAGATCGCATTCGCCTCATCTTCCAGCGCCTTCAGATCATCCGTGATGGTGCTCTGTGTCTGGGTCATGGAATTGAGATAGTTTTCAATCTGGGTTCTGGCAGCAATGGTTTTCGTGATTACCGTCTGCACATTATGCAGATGGGTATCCAGGTTTCGGACCGCGTCGTTTCCCACGTTGCCAATTACGCCGTTCTGCATATTTTCTTTAACTTTCTGCAGGTCTTTCTGATATCCCTGCATCTTATCCAGTTCGGCTCCAAGTTTGTCGAGAGTCTGTCGATATTTTTCTTCCGAGACTTTAAGTTTCAGTTTTTCCATAGTCTTTCTTTTAATGTGTTATCTTTCTATTTTCTGATTGACTTAGATGTACAGTTTCGATTACTTGCCTTTTCCGATGCCGGCAGAGCGGAGGGAATCCGTTGCATTTTTCTCCGCGCCGACCAGGGATTCTCCAGCGCGGATAAAGCCCTTCGCCAGATCCCAGATGACCTGTACACAGGCATCCACCAGATCTACAAACTCATTGCCGACTTCTTTAAGGTGATCCGAGAATGTACCTTCGCTTTCCTCGTACAGCTCTCCAATCAGTGCGTCTACCGCTTTGCTGCTTTCCTGGATAACAGTTCCAATGTTTTGAAGATCTTCGGCAGACATATCCATAACTTCTGTTGCGACTTCCAGTTCCCAATTTCCACTCATAGTTCTTTCCTCCTTGTTTCTTTGTTTTACTCACCATTTCGGATCAGCCATTCTTTCAGGCGCCGGATCTGCTCGAGCTGAGCCTGACGCGCGTGAATGTATTCCCGGGAAAATTCTCCCTCCGTTTCGCGCTGCCAGCTTTCCACGTCCATTTCTATACTGTGGATCAGCCTTTGAATCTGATCGAATAGTTCCTGTCGGTTCTGCATCAAAGTAAATATAGTACATCCCCCTGACCGATCGAATAATCTTTCAAATCGTTGCCGCTTTTTAATACGCGCTGCTGTTTTTGACTAAACAGAACTTCCTGTTCGGAGGCGTAATACTTTCCGCCGGCCAGATTTTCAACCGCCTGAGCGAGCAGCTGGGTCAGTTCCTTGCAGTCCATCGAATCCGGAACCATCAGGTTGTATGTTTTCTGAATGGAAGGAACGTATAAATCGATCAGTATTTTTTCCATAAACAGTTCCTTTCTTTGCAGCTCTATTTTCGCCGCCGTATCCATCCTGGCTTTCGTTCGTTCAGGGGACATTCCGTCCGAAAGAAGGCCTGCTCTGAACCGTCTTTCCTTTCCCGGAGTCCTTTATCTTTTCTGAATCAGATCACTTTTCACTTTCCCGATCACCATCTCTTTTCCAATCCCTTTCTCTTTCCTGACCCGTATCTCGTGCAAAATGCACGCAGCCGGTCTAGCTGAGAACCGGCCGTTCATCCTCATCTTCCTGTGCGGTTTTCCTTAAATCGCCAAGCGGAAGGAAAATGGTTTCGACCTGATCGTTTTCCCAGATCAGCCCGTTATTGAGATTTTGCGTTTTGGATGGACGGACAATTCTGGAATATTCGCGCGGCAAAGTCACCAGATCCTGCCGGTCAAAGCATCCGCCAAATAACAGGGTCAGTTTCCCTTTGAAATGTGACTTCATCATAGCGTCGAAGCGTTCCGGGTCATTGGCAAGGGTGAATCTTCGAAGTTCTTCTACTTCCTCGAGGGTCAGATTCCCTTCGTCCAGCTTTGATTTTTCTGTCTCGTGCAGTTTTCGGCTGGCCAGAGAAATGCGTTCCTTGTCCTGAGGATGCCAGCCGAATACAAAATAAATATTGAAACCGGCTGTGTTGTTAATGATCCCGCTTAAAGGTCCGGCAGATCCGGCACTGAGATTCAGGATCAGATCCCCGTAATCGTCCACGAGAATAAACAGAGGCTCTGTTCTTCTTCGCATCTCTTTGCGGACGATTTTCAGGCTGGCGGCTTTTTTCCAGTCTTCGATGCCTTTTTCCTTCTGGATTTCCAGGCGGATCGTTTTGCGCTCCTTTGCGATTTTCGCAAGCTGATTGACGAACGTGTTCACCGTCTGAGCGGTCAGTTTTGTCCACTCGATTCCTTCTCGATGCGTTTTGGGAAGCTCAGAAGCACTCAGTCGAATCACAGAGCCCCCGCTCTTTTTGACGGCGGTCTGAATGGCGCCCATGACGTAGTTCACAGCGTCTGGATTTCCAAAGTAGACAGGCAGGGTGCTCAGCTGCTGAAACGGCAGCGCAATCGGGCGCAGCCGGCTGCGGATAATTCCAAGCGGAATGCGTTCTGGTTTGAACGGCGCGATGAACTCCTCATACGTCTGTTCCGGATCGATCTGCGTCAGATGATCGGGCTCGGCTGCGTCTTTCCAGATCGTATTCGCGGTTTCAATTTGCGAAAGGATCTGACCGTAGCGTTCGGCGTCATCGAGCTGAGGGTCGAGCGCGGCTGCCTGGAACTCTAAAACCCGCTTGTCCTTTCGGATGTAGCCGCGTCCGGGAAGCGGATCGGGAAAGGCCTTCGGCCGGATATCCAGCAGATCCTGATACAGATACATATCGGTCAGCCGTAAGGGCAAAGACGTCTGAATGACGCTCTGCTGTCTGGCGGTCACATTGCGCACGTCCGCGACGAGAAGCATGAACTGAATGCCGAAAGCCGGTCCGTCCCTCAGCAGCCGAAGAAGCTGATCGAGCGCCTGACGGCCCTGTCCCCTGTCGGGGAAATCGTCAAATCCGTCAATGATAAAAAACGTCAGCGGAAGGCGCTGCACTCGGCGCATGGACGCAAAGCTCGTCCGGTTATACTGCGCAAACAGTTTTTTGCGTTTTTCGAGCAGATCGTACGCAAACTGAATGAGCAGGCAGAGTTCCTCTTCGGAAGGTCGGCTCATGCACATGCCGACATGTTTCAGTTGGGAAAACATGCCCAGTGACTTTCCCGTCAGGTCGGCAATATAAAACTGCAGATCTTCCGGTGAATTTCTATCGATTGAAGTGAGAAGAATGGTTTCCGCCAGCCAGGTTTTTCCAGTTCCCGGCTCGCCGGCAATTAAAATGTTTCCCGCATTGGCCAGATCCAGCGTATAGGGCAGCTGTTCCTGATTTTCCGGATCATCCGTCAGACCGATCGTTACCGAATAGGAATCTTCCGGCTGCTTCAGAGAGCTCAGGCTGATCTGCGGATTGAGCGGGTCGAGCCATAAGGAAGGCACTTCGATTCCCTTCTGTCTGGCCAGATCGGACAAATAGGTCACTAAGGAAACGAGCTGCGAGCGGCCTTTTTGCCGTCTGGTCTGAATCGGCTTGGTTTTAAAATACGGTTCGCCATTGGGATCGAGAAAAAGGATTTCCTTGTTTTCCGAAGACTGCGCTTCATCGGACGGCTTATACTCGGCGCCGGTCCACGCGGACTGACCCATCGCAAAGTACTCGTCGTATCCCACCAGCATGTAAAAGCGGCCGGTTTCCTTGATTTCGGCCGCATAAGGCCGGTTGATCATGTCATTGGAGTCGCTGCGGTCCTGAACTTTCAGGCTGACGCGGAATTTGGTGTTGCTTTTGATCTGACCCGTGACGACACCCGCCGGTTTCTGGGTTGCCAGAATGAGGTGGACGCCAAGGCTTCGGCCGATACGTGCAGTAGAAACGAGCTGATCGAGAAATTCCGGATGCTGGTCATTCAGCTCCGCAAACTCATCGGAAATAATGAGCAGATGGGAAACCGGTTCGCTCACAACGCCGCGGCGGTAAAGCTGCTGGTAGCCGTAAATGTCCATCGTTCCTTCGTTGGCAATGGATTTGGCTTCATTGAATATTTTCTGGCGGCGCTTGAGTTCACTCTCGATCGATGCCAGAGCCCGGTTCATCGTGCTTTCGTCCAGGTTGGTAATCGTACCCGCAACATGCGGCAGCTTGATTCCGCGCTGCGGATCCACAAACGCGCCCGTAAGACCTCCGCCCTTGAAGTCGATCAGAATAAACGAGACTTCGTACGGATGATAGTTAACGGCCAGCGACAGAACGTAGGAAATGATGAACTCACTTTTACCCGACCCGGTCATACCGGCGATCAGGCCATGCGGGCCATGCTTTTTTTCATGAATATCCAGCTCAAACAAAGACCCGTCGGGATGGACACCGACTGGTGCAGCCAGCGTTTTCATCGGGTTGGAATCTTTCCAGCGCTGTTCAATATCGAGATGTTCAATACGGCCGGCTTTGTACATTTCCAGAAAGGTCAGCATCGCCGGCAGTTCTTCTTCCTTTTTCTCTTTGGGACGGCGGATATTGGAAATTTCGCTGAACGCCTTCATCAGAGCGTTTCTGGAAATCGAAGCGTCCAGACAGAACAGATCCGGCTTTTCCTGATGTTCCAGCTGCAAAATATGAATGCCTCCCTCTTCGAGAGAAAAGACTTTCGTACACTCCTTAGGCAGGATGGTCGAAAAGCTGAAAATGCTGAAGCCAAGGTTGTGTCCGGCCGTGACTGCTGTCCAGAGCGATTTTGCGGATTCAAGCAGTTCCTGCGAAAAGGAGAAGACCAGATAGTACGGCGGGTTTTCCAGAACCTGTTCGCGGCGGCCTTCCTTTTTCTGCGCTTCTTCCACTCGTTCACTCAGACGCTTGGATGCTTCGGCTGCATCGGCTTCGCTGGTAATAATCCAGCGAAACTCCTGCCGGTCATCCCAGATGTGGGGCAGAAATTTTAAAAACGGATTTTCCTCCAGCATATCGCGGTCCATGACCAGAATGATTTTCAGCTCTTCCGACGCATGCAAGTAGCAGATCTGAAACAGGAGCCGGTAAAACAAGGAGAGCTTTCTCTGCAGGCTGCCGCGCACGCCGCAAATGTAATCCTCGATAAAATCGACTGTGATCGGCGCATCCGTCAAGGCGTAATCCTGTTCGACGAGCCCGTACATTTTGTCGGGATGGATACTGAATTTCACTTTTGAGCGGAACTTTTCCTTTGCCGATGCGCAGACGCAGAAAGTCCTGATGAACCGGTCTTCTTTCCCACAGCCGTCTACGGCTGGGCAGAAAGCGGAACAGATCGTCTTCCGACGGATTGTTTTCGTTGAGGTCCTGCAGTTCCATCGCCTGAACCGTTTCAATCTGATTCTGGATTTCACTGAGATATTCGTTGTAGCGAACATACCGGCGGTTTTCGTATTCTTTTCGTTCTTTCTCGGTAAACTTCGAAGTCAGCATGGGAAACATGACCGAACTGATCAGAGACGTGAAGTTTCCATTGAGCGCACTCATTCCGGAAAACACAGCCGGGCCGCCAAGGCGCAGCAGCAGAGGAATCTTGTTGGCGCTCATGGAAAGGGGCGGCAGGTCGACGGTAATTTTGACGGGATCAAAATGAAACTCACGTTCGCGCGGCTTGCGAAAAAACGGGATGCTTTCCCTTGGTTTGGGAAGAGAAGACCATTCCTTTAACTGAATGGGGTCCGTCAGAGGCGTCAGGGAGCGCACGACCGTATGTTCGGTCAGGCTCTGGATCGATAAAAAGCCTAATCCGACGACAATCAGACAGCCTGGAAATTCCAGACGGTCGCCGGCCTGAAGCGAACGCAGCGAAACAAATTCGCCGTTTACGCGCGTTCCAAACGAACTGTGCTCATCGCGCAGATGCATGCCCTCCGAGGAAAGATCGATCGTCGCATGCAGACGGGAGACGAGCGGATTATCGATTTGAATGTCGTTTTCTGACATTCGGCCGATGTGAATCTGACCGGTGCGCGGCAGGAGAAAGTTTTTCATCAAAACGGTATCTTCCGCATCCTCGATCAGCAGAACCTGCAGCCGAATCGAACCGAATTCAATTTCAAAGGCTTCCAGATTCTGAAGATCCAGACTCGTCTGCGGCTGCGTCTGATCCCATTCTTTCAGCCGCCCGTTTCCAAAAATGGAAATTCTCTGCTCCTTTTCGTTGCGTTCAAACCAGAGGTTGATGAAGCTGTATCGATCCGAAAGCCAGATGCGACTTCGTCCGATGGGGTACTGGGACAGAGATTTGACCGTGATCAGCTGCCCTTCATGAATGAAGTACAGATTTCTGGAGCATTCTGGTACCTGTTTTAAAGAGAGTCCCTGTTCTCGACCCATACAATCACTTCCTAACTAAATCTTCCCGATTTTTCCCTGTCCTGTCCTGCCTGCCTCGGCTTCTGCACAGAAAAACACGTCGGTACGTCGACGCCATCCGGCAAAACCGTCTTTATGGCCTGCCGAGCTTAGCGTTAAGCGCAGGTTCACCCTGAGACGGCTGGCGCATGAGGCTGGCGGAACTGGTCAGCTTTTCGCCCGGTATTCTTCGTGAATCGCCTGAAGAATCTGCTGTTCTTTTTTCTCTTTGACATTGTTCAGATAAATCAGAACGGCCAGACAGATCACAACGCCGACAATGGCAATTCCCAGGCAGATGATTCCGATGGTTTTGTTCATTCGAGCCATCCTCCGTTTTCTACTTCTTCATGCTGGGTTTCGAGCAGATCCATCTCGGTATCTCCAGTCGAGCTGTCGTACTGCGCGAAAGCCTGCTGATAATACTGATCAAAGGTGTGGAACTCCCGGGCCGTAACCGGCGCCGCCAGCTGTCGCTCGAGTTCCAGGAACGCGCGGCGTTTCGCATTGTTGTAATGACCGGGCTGTACTTCTTCCATGCGGGCAATGTTTTTTTCCACTTCATCAAAGCGGCCGAGTTTCTGGTTTACTACGGCCAGATTGTTCAGATCCTGATACGAGGCATAGTTCTGATTCACAATTTCCTGAAGAAGATCCGCCTCCTTCTGGAGATACTTCTTGTCTGGCGAATTTGAAGCCAGGCGCGAATAGACGTGAACCAGCCGCTGACGCATTCTTAATCCATACGCCTCGGGCAGTTTTTCGATCGCTTCTTCTAAAAGGCCGGCTGCTTTTTCATACTCGCCGACTTCCATTTTCCAGTCCGGAAGGCGGCAGTAAATCTGATACTGCATAGCCGGATCGGCTGTCTCCATTTTCAGCGCTTCAAGCTGTTCGATCGCCTGCGCGGTATTGCCCATCGCATGCTGGATCTCGCTCTGGGCAAGGACCAGATCGCCAGACGTCAGTCCGCCAGCCTGTGCCTGTTCCAGAACGGTATTCGCCTGATCGAAGTTTCCAAGATACGCCAGCGTGATGGCGTAATCGCGCGCCAGTGCGGCGTCGTCTTCCTGTAATTCGTAGGCTGAAGCGTAATTTTGCGCAGCCGGTTCATACTCGCCAAGCGCAAACTGCGACTCAGCCAGGTTTTTCAGCGCCTGCGCGAGATAGTTCGAATTTTTGGTAATGTCATCCATCTGCAAAACGGTATCCGCCAGATACTGTTCATTTTCCGCATATTTTCCCTGCGCGATCAGCATGTCCGAGCGCAGCAGGTCCGCATAGCCTTTGGAGGAGCTGACTTCCTTGGCTTTCTGATACGTTTCCTGCGCCTGGGCATACTGTCCGTTTCGAATCTGTTCGGTCATGGCCGTCGTGAGATGGTCATACTGATCTTTTCCATCCTGCACGATCAGGTAGACCGAGAACGCGCCGAGCGCGATAAAGAACACCAGCCCGGCAGTACAGAGGGTTTTCAGCGTTTTGACGGTCTTTCGCCATTTGCGAATGCGGCTGCTGGATTCTTCCATCACCGACAGATCTTCCTTCATCTGCTCCGCGGATTCGTAGCGATCTTCCGGCTTTTGCGCGAGCGCCTTTTTCAGAATTTCCATAAACTCTTCTGAAGTTTTCGCGGCCAGCCCGTCCCATTGCGGATCTTCCGGGGTATAAATTTTTCCCATAGCCGCGTGATAGAGGGTGACTCCCAGCGAGTAAATGTCGCTGCGCGGGCTGAGCGCGCGAAAGCCGGGCATGGATCCGTGTGCCTGGAACTGTTCAAACACCCGTTTCTGTTCGGGAGAGCAGTAGTCTGGCGTTCCGCCGATGCCTTCCGCGCTGTTTCCTTCCATCGACGCGTTCAGATCAATAAGAACCGCGTCTCCATTTTTTCGAATCATGATGTTGGCCGGCTTTACGTCCAGATGAAGAATCGGCTTTTCCTGACGATGGAGTTCGCTTAAGGCAGAGGCAATATCCATCCCCATCTGCCGCAGCTGCAGCAGTCCAAAGTTTTCGCCGCTTTCCAGAATCTTTTCGAGCGAGCGCCCGTCAATAAATTCCATGACGGTGAAAAACTTCCCGTCGACTTCGAGGTAATCGTAGACGGCCGGCAAATACCGGCTTTTCAGTTTTTTCAGCAGGTTGGCTTCCATGCGGTTGGCTTCCTCATCGATCGAGGGGTTAAGAATCTGCTTTAAAACGACATACCGCCTCAGGTTGATCTGATAGGCCAGAATCACCAGGCCGCCTGTTCCGCTCCCGATTCTTCCTTTGATCTGATACATTTTCGAAAGCTCCGCTGATGTCATAGTCTTCCCTGCTTCCCTTTTTCTCTCTGTCTGCAAGGATAGACGCCTGCGCGCGTATGGTTTTGCCTGTTCGCTTCCAATGGAAAGGAACGGGCTGCGTACACGCAGACTTCTGTCCTCGTTTTCTGCTTTAGCTTTTATTCCCTGCTTAAGCGTTTACTGGCCGGCTTAAGCTTTTTTCTTTTTCACACCGTCAGCAGCTTCCGCTGGAGCCTGTGTAGGCTCGTCTTCTTTTTTCTGGTCCTGCGATTTTTCTTCCTTTGCTTTCGGTTCTGCGCTGTCTTTTTCATCCGGAGTCTGCGTTTTTTCTTCCGCTTCTGAAATGGTATTAACCCCAGCGTTTTCATTCTGGTCAAAGCGGACCAGTTTCCATTTCCCGTTGATTTTTACCGGCGCAACGCTGCGAATCATCCAGCCGCCGTCTTCAAACTCTCCGGCGTATTCGACTTTCAGACTGCCGTCCAGCATTTCAAATCCTTTTTTGGAATACGTTCCGATTCCATGCAGACCGGGTCTGGAAACGTCCAGGATTCCCTCTTTGGATTTCTTTCCGTCTGCGGAAATGATCGTGAACGTCCGATCTGTGTTCAGCGCAAAGAAGGGGCCCAGAGCATAGTTTTCCGTATTCACTATGCTCATGGCGGGAACTTCGCGTTCGATCAGTGCAAAACAGGGAATCTGTTTTGCATCGTATGGACCGTAGGCTTTCCGGTTTACCGGATTGTAAATATAGAAGACATCCTCTTTCGCTTTGTCCTTTGCAGCGGGTGCCTTCTCATCGGAAGCGGCCTTTTTCTCGACGCGAACCAGAATCGGTGCGGCAGGCTGCTGGATGGCCGCTTTCTCATTTACAGTTTTTTCATTCGCAGAGGTTTCGCCGGACGCCTTTTTTGTATCGTCTGCTCCCGCATTCGGATCCGCTTTTCCATCCTGAGCGGCATCGGCAGCAGATGGATCGGAATCGGACGCGTCGTTGTTCTCCTTAGCAATCGGTGCTTCCTGGGAAGCAATTTTTTCCGAAGTGTTTCCGACTACGATAAGTTCGAGCTTTTCGTTGAGCGCGTAATGCGTCGTCTTTTCTGCAGCCGTTTTTTCATTCTTGTCGGCTGCAGCCGGCTTTTCTTCCTTCTTCGCGGAAGAGGGCTTTTCCTCTTTCTTGACGGGCACGGCTTTTGCTTCATGCAGATCTTTTGTAATTTCGTACTGTTTGCCCTGATCGTCCGCGCGCAGTGAAACAGACTGGATGCTTTCCGGAATTTTCGCCTGCGAATTTTTCAGCAGAATCTCGCAGCTGAGCTTTCGATCCGTACGGGTAACTTTTCCCTGCGGGGTCACAAAGCCGTAAACGCCGTCGGCGGCGATCAGCCAGCCCTGTTCGCCAATTTCAATCGGGGTAAAATCGAGCGGACCTAAATCCGCAACTTCCGTCCATCCCGGATCGGTTTTTCCGTCTTCTTCCGGTCTGGTTACATTGGCGAGCTGCGTATCAAACTCTTCCTGCTCACTGTCCGGCAGACTGGCATGCGCATCCGCAACGACCTGCTGGGCTTCAATCACATCTCCGCTTTCGATCAGGACCTGATAAAGAAGCAGGTAGGCGTCGGATCGGGCGGGATTGATTTCAATTGCGGAATTCAGAAGACGGACAGCGGTCGCCACATCCGCCTGTTCAAGGGAATCCATCGCCTCATTCATATGCTTGCTGTACTGAATCGTATCGGCAGCCGCATTCATGACTTCTTCGATCGGTACGGCCTGACCCGCTTCGGCCATCTCGTTCACGTTTTGGGTAAACGTATCGTTTTCCTGCTGATCCAGAACGGTCTGCGCTTCTTCTACGAGCCCGACGAGCTGTTCTTCGTCGCCCTGATTCGAATACAGAGAATAGAGCTGTTCGTACGTATCGGATCGTTTCGGATCAATTTTCTTGGCTTCCAGAAGCGCTTCTTCCGCTTTGTCGTAATCCTGAGTTTCCATATATTTTTCTGCAGCCGCAATCGCTGCTTCATAGGAGTTTCCAGAATTCATCGACCGGCCCATCCAGCTGCCAAGGCCTACCCCGGCAGCGACGACTGCAGCCGTGCATCCAATTAAGATTCCTTTTTTGGCGCCTTTGGAAAGGCCGCCTTTCTTTTCGGGAGCCGGTGCTCCGCAGTTCATGCAGAACTTCATGCCGTCTGGAATTTCTGCTTTGCATTTTGGACATTTCATATGGGTTCTTCCTGCCTTTTCTTCTCTTTTCACTACCGTAGAAACCGCCGTTTCCCGGTCTGCCTTCAAGCCTTGCGAAGGTTCGCCAGGAAATGCGTGCTTTATCTTTAACCGTTCTTTGTGCCGGTTGATTTGTTAGGACACTCCGAGCCTTTCCTCCGCTGTGATGTATAGGAAAGGCTCGAATTCGATCTAGATATAATCGTAATTAAAATTTACTGCCTTTCTTCGTTTCCCAAAAAGAAGGGGTGATTCTGTCGGCTTTCGAACTGGTTTTTGCCCAATCTGCGCAGTTTTTGTGTCGTAAGTTTTCCATTCTCTCGCATGCCCTGGATCATCCGCTCGCGTTCCGACCGTCCGATTGGCCGATCCGGGTGTAATTCTTTCTTCGGTTTCTCTGGCTCTCACAGCGCCGGCCTTTTTTCGGAACAGAATTTCCGGTTTGGTCCTGCAAAAAAGAGCGCCTTCCAAAAGCGCCCGGATCCTCTCCAAAGAAAGGGTTCGTCTTTGAAGATCTCTTCTGTTTGAGCTCAGAGCAGAATTTTTACCCCTCCAAAATTCAGTTTTCTCGTACTTCTATACTGAAAACCAGATACAGGTTCGGTTCCCCCGATCGCTTCTCTTTATCGCTGAGAAGCGAAGGAATCGAATTCGCGTTCCGTTCCTGGTTTCTCAGGGAAAAAAGGAGGAAATACATTATGCATTACGACTATGCAGAAGAAACCCATAAATGGGTTCTGGATGCGTTTGAAGAAATCGGCATCCACAAATTCGACGACACGAACGACGGCCTGATCCGCTTCTCCATGCTTGTGCCGAAGTCCAAATTCAGAGCCTACGATTTCGCGATCCGGCTGTGCGATCATACCCTCACCATGTACATGATCGCTCCCTTCCGCGGGGATGACAGCGATCGCAAAATGATGACGAAACTGGCTGTTCTTCAGACGAATGCCAACTACGGGCTGCGCAACGGAAACTTCGAAATGGATTTGCGCGATGGAGAAATCCGCTACAAAACGTACATCAACCTGGAAAACAGTACCGTAAATCCAGACGTGCTCGATGACGCGATCCACATGTCCATCGCCGCCTTCGACGTCTATGGAAAGGATATGGCGAAGATCGTCTATGGATTCGGTCAGGAATCCGAAGACGAAGAATTGGATGACGAAAAAGACGAAACGGAATCCGTTTCCGTCCACAGCGATTCCCCGATCCGCCGGCTGCGCGCGAAAATCATCGAGGCGCTCGAGATGCAGCCGACAGAAAACTTCTTTGAACATCTTTATCAGCTCTTTGGCGGCGAATCCCCCGAAGGGGAAACCGCGGACCCGGAAACCGTCATCGATCTGGTTGCGGAAACACTCGATCTGCCCCCTACAAAGATTCTGGAAACGATCATGGACACGCTTCGCGAGTTCAGCGGGGAGTAAGAGGCCGGATCGGCTGAACCCATCCGCAAACCAGACGGATCCAGAAGGTATTTTTCTCGTCTGAGGCTTTCTGATCTGGTGACGCTCAAATACCACAAAACCATGCAAGGTACAGCTCAAAAAGCTGTACCTTGTCTGTTTTCGGATGTCCTGTCCGTCTGGATCTGTCTTTTGAGGAAAGATTTACAGAATATCTTGCTTTTTACGCTATACTTAAAGCAAGGAATTATACATATGACAATTGGTGACCGTCTTAAATACATTCGAATTCAGCGCAAGAAAACTCTTGAAGAAGTCGCGGCAGCCGTCGGCGTCAACCCGACTTCCATTTCCAAATACGAGACCAACCGCATCAAGAACATCCCCCAGAAAAAGCTCGAAGAGCTTGCCCGCTATTTTGACGTCTCCATTTATTACATTCTGGGACTGACCGATCCGGGAGACGCTTCCCCTCTGATTCTTTCGATTGATGAACAGATGCTCGTTGAAGACTATCGAAAGCTTTCCCATGAGGATCAGGTCACCGTGCAGATTCTGGTCAAGCGGCTGCTTGAAGTGGCGTCCGATCCGAAGGATTATGTGCAGCTGACGCTGTGACCTTTTCCTGCCAGATCCTGTTCTTTATCCAAAACAGACAGAAGAATCCGGATCCATCTGGATCCATAATTTCTAGCTTCGCAAATTTATAGCTTTACGCTTCGCGAAAAAAGCCGCAGTCCGACACATCGATCGTGTGTCCAACTGCGGCTTTCGTGTTTATCAGAGATTCAACAGGAACGAAGAAACCGGGCTGGAAACGGTCTTCCTTCCAGTTCTGTCCTATTCTTCGGCTTTGAGTTCCTTTACGGCTTCGCCGAGAACTTTGCCGATGGAATCGTGAATGACCAGATCCGCCTGATTGTCATACGGGGTGCTGTCCCGGTTGATCAGAACAAGGTAGCGGCCGCGGAAATACTGCAGAAGTCCGGCTGCCGGGTAAACCTGAAGGCTGGTACCGCCAACGATCATGCAGTCAGCCTGAGCGATAGCCGAAACCGCCTGGTTCAGAACGCTGCCGTCCAGGGATTCTTCATACAGAACGACATCCGGTTTAATGATGGCGCCGTCTTTCGGATCTCTTGGAATGCCGTCCTGATCGCGGTTTTTCATCGTTTCTTCGAGCGTGAAAAACGTATGGTCTTTCGTACAGTAGTTGCGCAGAACGGATCCGTGCAGTTCCAGCACGTTGAGCGATCCGGCTTTCTGATGCAGACCGTCAATGTTCTGGGTAATTACGGCTTTCAGCTTGCCCATCTTTTCCAGATCCGCCAGCGCGTAATGCGCGGCGTTTGGAACGGCGTCGAGATAAATCATTTCATTGAAGTAGAAATTGAAAAATTCCTTGGGGTGACGGACAAAAAACGAATGGGAAAGCATCGTTTCCGCTGGATAGGGATACTTGTTTTCCTTTTTCTCTCCATAGAGACCCGTCGGAGAACGGAAATCTGGAATATTGCTTTCGGTCGAAACGCCGGCTCCGCCAAAAAAGACAATATTGCTGGAATCGCGAAGAATATCTGTAAGCGTCATATGGCTTTACTCCTTTATTTTCCTGCCTGGGCAGCCGTCAGGTTGAAAAAAGACCGGAAGAAAATCTCTCCCGGTCTGATTATAAATCTAGTCTTCTTTTTTAATGATGCCGACGGTGAATTTTCCGTCTTTGATATCTACATAGATATCGGCGTCGTTCATGATGCCTTCTTCAATCATCTTACGGGCGATGTCCGTTTCGAGATAACGCTGAATGTAACGCTTCATTGGACGAGCACCAAAGACAGGGTCTACGCCGTTTTCGGCGATCTTGTCGTAGGCTTTGTCGCTGACATGCAGGCGAATATTTTTTTCAGCCAGACGATGTTCGAGTTCGCCGACGAACTTGTGCGCGATCTTGATGAAGGCTTTGTCATCGAGTGCGTTGAAGACCACGATGTCATCAATACGGTTGATGAATTCTGGACGGAAGTGCTTCTTAACTTCTTCCATGTATTTCTCATGGAGAATTTCCGGTTCCTTGGCATACTCAAACGCATACTGAGCGCCGAGGTTGGACGTCAGAATGATAATCGTATTCTTGAAGTCGACGGTAACCCCCTTGGAGTCGGTGATACGGCCGTCATCGAGGATCTGCAGCAGAACGTTGAAGACATCCGGATGGGCTTTTTCTACCTCATCAAAGAGGACGATCGAGTACGGATTACGACGAACGGCTTCGGTCAGCTGACCGCCTTCTTCGTGTCCAACGTATCCAGGAGGCGCTCCGATCAGACGGCTCACAGCGTGTTTCTCCATATATTCCGACATGTCGATTCGTACGATATGACGTTCATCATCGAACAGCTGCTGTGCCAGCGTCTTGGCGACTTCGGTTTTACCTACGCCGGTAGGACCGAGGAACAGGAAGGAACCGATCGGCCGGTTTTCATCCTGAATCTGCGCTTTGGAACGAAGGATGGCATCGACAACCAGATTGATCGCATGATCCTGGCCGACAACGCGTTTTTCCATTTCGTTCTGGAGATTGAGCAGTTTCTTGCGTTCGCTCTCAACCAGACGGCTGACTTCTACGCCGGTCCAGCGGGAAATAATCTTGGCGATCATTTCTTCGTTGACGGTTTCCTGAATCAGAGCATCTTCACCGGCTTCTTCTCCCTGACGGGCAGCAATGCGGGCTTCGAGCTCAGGAATTGTTGCGTAGCGCAGTTTGGCTGCATCTTCGTAGCGGGCTTCGTTCTGGGCAGTTTCCAGATCGAGCTTGGCTTTTTCAAGGGCCTGCTTGTCTTCTTTTGCGAGTTCAATTTCACGCTTTTCGTCTTCCCACTTGGAGTAGAGTTCATCACGCTTGGATTGCAGACGGCCCATTTCTTCTTCAATTTCTTTACGGCGTTCCGCGGCTTTCTTATCGTCTTCATCCATCAGAGACGTTTTCTCAATCTGGAGAAGCATGATCTTACGCTGCAGTTCGTCGAGTTCCTGCGGCATGGATTCCATTTCGACTTTCAGCGTCGCACAGGCTTCGTCGACCAGGTCGATGGCTTTATCCGGCAGGAAACGGTCGGTAATGTAACGATCGGAAAGCGCGGCGGCAGCAACGAGCGAATCGTCGTTGATGTGTACGCCATGGTAGGATTCAAAACGGTCTTTCAAACCGCGCAGAATGGAAATGGTATCTTCTACGTTTGGTTCCTTGACCTGAACCTGCTGGAAACGGCGTTCGAGAGCCGCATCCTTTTCGATGTATTTGCGGTATTCGTTAAAGGTGGTGGCACCAATCATGTGCAGTTCGCCGCGCGCCAGCATTGGCTTGAGCAGGTTGGCTGCATCCATGGAACCTTCGGTCTTGCCGGCGCCGACCAGGTTATGAATTTCATCAATAAACAGAATGATCTGACCCTGAGACTGTTTGACTTCATCCAGAATGGCTTTCAGTCGTTCCTCAAATTCGCCGCGGTATTTCGCGCCGGCGATCAGAGATCCCATATCCAGTTCGATCAGTTTCTTGTCTTTCAGAGATTCTGGAACATCATCCTTGAAAATACGCCATGCGAGTCCTTCAACAACAGCCGTTTTACCAACGCCTGGTTCACCAATCAGAACCGGGTTGTTTTTGGTTTTACGTGAAAGGATCTGCATCATCCGGCGGATCTCATCATCACGTCCAATGATTGGATCAATTTTGCCTTCGCGTACTTCAGCGACCAGGTCGCGTCCATATTTTTTCAGGGCTTCAAGGTTTTCTTCAGAATTCGGGGTATCCATTTTACGTCCTCCGCGGCGTTCCAGTTCAGCCTGGTAGCACTGCTGCTCGGTCAGGTTGAAAATTTGAACCAGCTTGCGGGAGATATACGACTTGTTGAACATCAGAGCAATCCAGAGCGTAGCCGTACTGAGGTAGGTCTCTTCGTGTTCCGCTGCCCATTTGGACGCGGTCTCGATGGACTTCTGAACTTCATTGCTCAGGTTGATGTTCGCGGAGCTGGATTTAACGATATTCTTTTCTTCTTCACGGATTACGGAAAGAGCAGTCTGCGGATTCACATTCAGCCGATCAAACAGGCCTTTGAGAGTACCGTCTTTGAACATCGCCTCGAGAACATCAATCGTATCCACGCTGGCATGAGATTTTGCTTTCGCATCATTCATGGCTTCAACCAGGATCTTCTGAAGATTCTCGGACATCTTATCAAATTCCATACTTTCCCTCCTTGTCTATCTAACATCCTCATTATAGGCGCAGGACTTCATTCCCATTTCGAGGATGCCTAAAACATTTATCACTCCGCAATGCAGACCGCCTAAGCCCGTCCTGTACACTGAAACGCTTCCTCTAGCTCGTCAGTTTCAGCATTGTGTACAGGCCTGGCATCGTTTAAAAGCACATTGACCGTATTTCTATTCGGGCAAAGCCTCATAACCTCTTCTTTTTAAAGACTACAGTGATCTTAGCGAGTTCTGCTCGATCCGATGGAAGCCCATTCCCCCAGAAGTAATGCCTTCAAGCCCGGTTTCTTTTTTTTCTGGACGTATTTGGCTTAGATAAACCGCTGACCAGAATTCAATTTTAGTCCCGGCTGCGAATGATTTCTTTTTGTTCAGACTGCGCTTTCCAGAGATGATCCTGCACGTCATTCGCTCTTCCATTAAAATTTAAATTCCATAATATTTCACAGTCTGGAGAATAGACATGCCCATTTCCGACAACAAAACAATCATTCGACTCGATTCCCAATTTTTCCCGGACGCTCAGTTTCGAAAAGCCGTCTGCAAGCAGTGCAAGCTGAAGGAAGGCGATGTTCTGAGTCTCGATATTCTTTCCCGGATCGAAAACCTCGACCTCTCCTCCCTTTTTATTGACAGTCTGGAAGGCATTGAACATTTCCGCTATCTCAAAAAGCTCGACGTCAGCCTCAATTTTTTGAAAGCGCTCGATATTTCCAGCCTCGTTTATCTGGAAAATCTCAACTGCGACGGCAATTACCTCACCGAGCTCACCCTCGGTTCACATGAACACCTGCGCAAGCTTTCCTGCCGGGAAAACCGGTTAACCTCTCTGAACTTAAGCGAAGTGCCGGCGCTCACGTCTTTATCGTGTCAGGAAAACCGCCTGCGCGGACTGGATCTGCGTGCCTGCCCCAACATTGAAAAAGTCCGCGTGTACGCCAATCCGCTGCGTCAGCTTTTCGTCGATGGATGCTCCCGTCTGCGCAAGCTCGACTGCCACTGCGGCCGTCTGCAGTCTCTCGTATTCAAAACCAGCCCCGCATTAAAAGAACTCTTCTGCTCCGAAAACCTTCTGACGGAACTCGATGTAAAAAGCTGTCTGAATCTGCAGGTTCTCGACTGCTCCAGCAACCTTCTTTCTTCTCTGGATCCAGGCAACCTCGAAAACCTTACCGAATTCAACTGTTCCGATAATCAGCTCAAGGAGCTGACCGTTTACCCATGGCAGGATCTCATCGATTTTGACTGCTCGAACAACCAGCTTCATGAACTGGAAATTGTTACCTTTGAAGAACTCGAAAAAATCGACTGCTCCAGCAACGATCTCGAAAAGCTGACCGTAAACGACTGTCCCTGGCTCATGTACCTCAAATGCCAGCACAATCATCTGAAGACGCTGAACATTCTCGACTGCCCGGATCTCGCCCATCTCAACTGCTCCGATAACCAGATTACGCAGCTGAACATTAACGACTGCATTTCTCTGGTCTGTCTCAACGCCTCCAGAAACGACCTTAAGGAAATTGATCTGCGGGAGTGCGAACAGCTTTCCCACGTCAACGCCGATCATAACGTCCGCGTTTACGCGAAGGACATTCCGTTAAACAGCTGAAGATCGTTTCATTCTTTCCATAAATCTATAAATCCGCTGCGGGGATCATTTATTCGATGATCCCCGTTTTTTCTCTGCTTCTGAAAAGGGCGGACTTTCTTCTTCTGCTCAGTTTTTCAACGATTTTGACGAAAGACGATATAAGAAAAGCGAGGAAACTTACTTAGAAGTTCCTCGCAGTTTTTTTATGAATTCTCGCTTTTTAGAGCGGGCTTCTATCTGGTTTTGCTTAATAATCGGATCAGCCGAGATTTTCTAAACTGTACCCCAGAAAGTGGACAATTTTTTTAGAGTCAACCTATTCCAAGG
>NZ_CAPAEZ010000045.1:0-21047 GCF_948576815.1 uncultured Allobaculum sp. | reverse complement strand
TAGCGTATCTAATATTCAGTCTCGCGTATACCCGTCGATTGTTTGACACTTACTCCATTTTGAATGACGAGAAATGTTCAGAGTGCGCAGCGCCTAAACGATACGAAAAAGACGGTTTCATCGAATTTCAGAAACGTTCGACGAAGCCGTCTTTTCGCAGTTTGAAGAATACAGAGGAACGTCTGAGAATCGCTCTCCCCCTTTTTACCGTTTTCTACTTCAAGCCTGCAGATTCAGTTGGTATTGAATTCTGAATGCCTATGAAAACGGGGGTTCCGGTTTCGATATCCACAATCAAATAGAGGAATGGCTGGTTGCAGGCAATATAAATTGGATCTTCCTCGACACGAGCCGACTCTTCAACCATCCCGACATCGGTCGCCGCGGCCGCTTTTGTTCCCTGGGCATTCAGCAAAAGGCGGCTTTTCTGATTTACAGCGCCGATCTTCAATTTCGTGGATTTAGACATCCCTGAGAAATCCGCGAGATCGCTGAAAGGCAGATCCATACCCAGCTTCTGGAGGGCGTCCTTTAAAGAAAAGGCGCTTTCCACTGCAAATGGCGGCATTGTGGCGTGCACATCCCGCTGCTGCGGAGTCTGAATCGCCTTTTCGAGTTCACTGCTGTCGATTTTCTGAAGGGCTTCATCGATCGTCTTCTGCTCATCTTTGGGAATGAGCGCGCAAAGCGCATAGCGTCCGCCTTCATAAGGGCGCATAAATCCGTGGACGCTGCCCGCATCCACATACTGATCTTCGACGCTTAGCATTGCGTCGCATTCCTGACTTTCGCCATTGGCGGCCGTGAAAGTGAAGCGCGTAATATCTTCCGACTCGTATGAGGTTTGCCATTTTGCGTCAAAATTTATGGCGTTCAGCAAAAGCAGACTGAGCGATTCAATCTCGCTGGAATCGACCATCTTAGAAATCTGTCCATCCGTTTTCTGACTGACCCAGTCATTAATCTCATCAGCAGATTTGGAATCAAACGTTGTCTCGAAACCTTCCGCATCATAGTCCTCTTTCAGAACATCCAGATAGGAAGAATCGAGTTCCGTATCTTTTACCCAGATCGAATTGGCTATTTGCAATTGTCTGTTTTCACCTTGTGCGGACTGAATCGCGCTCGCCGATAATTCGCGCATCGTCTTTACGTCTGTTCCCAGCGTTTTTTCGATTTCATCAAGCGTCTCCCCATCAGCACCCTGCGCCGCCATGCCCAGCGCGAAATAGGCGGAAAGCGGGGAGACTAGCGCGTCTTTTCCATCCTCATAAAGCTCGTTAAATAAATTCCAGGAAAAGGTGAAAAGCGAAGCTTTCTGCTGATCCGAAAGCTGAACAACTGCGGCTGGCTGCTGTGCAGAATTTTCATTTTGTAAAGATTCAGAACTGCCCTTCTGAGGTGCAGTTGTGCATCCGGCACACGCCAGGCAGGCTGAAAGCAGAATAAAAGCGGATTTCTTTTTCATGCTGAAAATCTCCTTTCCAAGTTTATGCGAATTGAGAATTTGGATTGTTCCTGTATTCGTAAAATGTATTATTTAAGCAGATCCCTATTCCTGATTCCATTGTATCGGGCGATTTGTGCCGCCTTTTTAACATTCCCTGAAAATTTTCAAAACTTTATTCGCCATTCTCCAATCCAACTGGCTTCCGCTGTGTGAAGGCTCGCAAATGGAAAAAGCCCTGGATCATCCAAGGCTCTTCTTCCATTTATTACAAATCTGCCTTTCCATAACGGCTATCTGAATAGCGCGACTGCCCGTCCTAGCAGATTTCCTGCATAGGAATCCATCGGCCACGCCGGAAAAACTGTAATCATCCTAAAAATATAAATTCCAATCGTGATTGCGGCGACAAATCCAAATAAAACTAAAAACCAGTTCTCTTTCAATCTGCCGGTCCACCAGGTAAAAATTGTGCACAGGACAAATGGAATCCAGATCCAGATCGCCGGATTATAAATTGTCGCTTCATAAAAATGAAATGTCAGGAGAGAGAAAAATGCGTGGAGCATTCCGCAGCCTGGACACGGCATGCCAAAGGCAATCTGAAAAATGCAAGTTCTTCCAAACATAAGGTAGCCGAGCGCACATGCTGCACACAGAGCAACTAATATCAAAAGCATCTGCTGAATCTGTCGTCGCGTTGGTCGGCTTTGCTTTTTTTCATCGTGCATGGGTTCCAAAACCTCTGCAGTTGTGAGCTCAGGGATTTTTCTCATGAATTCTGACGTCAATGGCGGTGGATAGAGCTTAGTTTGATGTGAACAGTCTGACGTTTTTCCGTTCGATTTAAATGGCATATTCAGAACAAGCCCTCCCTTATATTTATCTACCAGTTTCTACTTATCATCTAGTTCTGTTCCAAATCTGCATTTTTTAACTTGCTAACTGTCGAGCACACCCAATTGATATCTGTCTTAATAAACAACTTATCATGGTGCATAGCGTAAAGGAATAATTCTATTCGGTATGATCAAAACAGTTCTAAGGCAAAAAGCCATTGGAAAATATTCTGTCTATTTTGTTTAGAAACAATTACTCAAAATACTTCTTAGAAATTTCCAGGCAAGTGAATTGGTTTGATTACTGTCCTCCTGAAATCCCAATGCTCTCAGACTTACGCTCAGCTTCCACCGATTTCTCCCGTGGCGACCAGCCTTCTGAAATTACAAAGCTCTCAGACGATACACCCACAACGATTCAGGCCAAACTTGGCAATCAGCCTTCTGAAATTACAAAGCTCTCAGACCACAAAATTTAAAGCTCTGCTTTTGGCGTCGGCAATCAGCCTTCTGAAATTACAAAGCTCTCAGACTCGCATTCTTTAATAAAATCACTAGTCGAAGGCAATCAGCCTTCTGAAATTACAAAGCTCTCAGACAACTGACACCCATAACTTAATCCGTTCGGTGGCAATCAGCCTTCTGAAATTACAAAGCTCTCAGACGACTGCGATGAACGCTGTCGCTCTTTCCGTGGCAATCAGCCTTCTGAAATTACAAAGCTCTCAGACCAAGCTATTTACCTGCTGAATTCAGTGAAGGGCAATCAGCCTTCTGAAATTACAAAGCTCTCAGACGCAAGAAGTCGGGGGACTTTCTTGAGGGGGGCAATCAGCCTTCTGAAATTACAAAGCTCTCAGACAGTGAAGTGGTTCGAAGGATAAGAGAAAGTGGCAATCAGCCTTCTGAAATTACAAAGCTCTCAGACTTACGCAGGAATCGAACTCCGGAAACGCTCGGCAATCAGCCTTCTGAAATTACAAAGCTCTCAGACCGTCTTCTTCATCGAAGTATCGCGGATCGAGGCAATCAGCCTTCTGAAATTACAAAGCTCTCAGACATTGCGTCCTTTCATTTTATGCGTTAACCCGGCAATCAGCCTTCTGAAATTACAAAGCTCTCAGACCGCAGTGGCAGGCGGGATTTCAGTGGCTTTGGCAATCAGCCTTCTGAAATTACAAAGCTCTCAGACTTTTTATACTACGTCTGGCCATCCTTCTTCGGCAATCAGCCTTCTGAAATTACAAAGCTCTCAGACTAAACGAAGATGTGATAACGTTAGGGAATTGGCAATCAGCCTTCTGAAATTACAAAGCTCTCAGACAGGTCCGCTGAGATGTATCGATATCACAGGGGCAATCAGCCTTCTGAAATTACAAAGCTCTCAGACTAACGATACGCTCGACTGTTAAAAGCGAATGGCAATCAGCCTTCTGAAATTACAAAGCTCTCAGACGCTGACATTGGATGTTGGGACAGGCACTTAGGCAATCAGCCTTCTGAAATTACAAAGCTCTCAGACATTGCGTCGAACGCATCACGCAATGGATATGGCAATCAGCCTTCTGAAATTACAAAGCTCTCAGACTTCGCTATTCATCGAGGGTGCATAAAGGCTGGCAATCAGCCTTCTGAAATTACAAAGCTCTCAGACAAGCGTGGCGCAGGCGAAAAGCCTACGAAAGGCAATCAGCCTTCTGAAATTACAAAGCTCTCAGACCGCCGCTACATAGCCCGAATCACCGGGCTTGGCAATCAGCCTTCTGAAATTACAAAGCTCTCAGACCTGACTCCATCAGCTCCAAGAGGGACTCAAGGCAATCAGCCTTCTGAAATTACAAAGCTCTCAGACAAGCCGGCTGCCAGTTCGGACAATCACTGTGGCAATCAGCCTTCTGAAATTACAAAGCTCTCAGACATATTTCTTCACACTTGGACTTAATGGCCTGGCAATCAGCCTTCTGAAATTACAAAGCTCTCAGACTAGATGTGGTCCTTACCGCTGTACAGGCGGGGCAATCAGCCTTCTGAAATTACAAAGCTCTCAGACTCTTGATGATTACTTCAGTCTGGTATTTTGGGCAATCAGCCTTCTGAAATTACAAAGCTCTCAGACCATATCGAGTCCAGGTCACATGGCTGGATAGGCAATCAGCCTTCTGAAATTACAAAGCTCTCAGACCAGACTATGCATGCGGCTCACGTCGGCCACGGCAATCAGCCTTCTGAAATTACAAAGCTCTCAGACCCCCCTCATGACCGCCCGCGCTATCCATTCGGCAATCAGCCTTCTGAAATTACAAAGCTCTCAGACGCAACGGCTGTGGATGAGATTTCAGACTGCGGCAATCAGCCTTCTGAAACTACAAAGCTCTCAGACACTCGTCGATCAGCATATCCATCAGGTAAGGGCAATCAGCCTTCTGAAATTACAAAGCTCTCAGACAAAAGACCGGACTGTCGTCAACAACCGTGTGGCAATCAGCCTTCTGAAATTACAAAGCTCTCAGACGTGTACCCGTAGAAAAGCACGGGGTAAACAGGCAATCAGCCTTCTGAAATTACAAAGCTCTCAGACTTTTTTGAAACACTTTTTTTCTTGCACGCTGGCAATCAGCCTTCTGAAATTACAAAGCTCTCAGACTTTAGCGGCGGCCATGCGTTCAAGTTCCATGGCAATCAGCCTTCTGAAATTACAAAGCTCTCAGACCAGACTGCATGCGTTCATGTACAGGTGATCGGCAATCAGCCTTCTGAAATTACAAAGCTCTCAGACATTGCAGAAGCGCTGCCGCGCAATGATCTTGGCAATCAGCCTTCTGAAATTACAAAGCTCTCAGACATTCATGCCGTCAAACTCAAAGCAGGTAAAGGCAATCAGCCTTCTGAAATTACAAAGCTCTCAGACTGTATACGTGTAATAAGGGCGCACATTGATGGCAATCAGCCTTCTGAAATTACAAAGCTCTCAGACCCTGATCGGGAAGGAAAATGTGGTCTGGCTGGCAATCAGCCTTCTGAAATTACAAAGCTCTCAGACATCCTCTGAGATGTAGACGAAAGAGCAGCCGGCAATCAGCCTTCTGAAATTACAAAGCTCTCAGACGACCTCATCTTTTGCGGAATCGAATAAGTAGGCAATCAGCCTTCTGAAATTACAAAGCTCTCAGACAGCCGCTCACCTCAGCTATTGGTAATGCTAGGCAATCAGCCTTCTGAAATTACAAAGCTCTCAGACGGAGAAAGCCCGCGAGCAACTAACCAGTGAGGCAATCAGCCTTCTGAAATTACAAAGCTCTCAGACGAAGGCGCTCAGGCGGTCCAGCATGGACGGGGCAATCAGCCTTCTGAAATTACAAAGCTCTCAGACGCCCAGACCTGTAGCCAGGACTAAAAGCGTGGCAATCAGCCTTCTGAAATTACAAAGCTCTCAGACACGGACTCTGCAGGAAACATGAAATCGTTTGGCAATCAGCCTTCTGAAATTACAAAGCTCTCAGACGCCGCACGTACACCATTACCGAAGCAATCGGGCAATCAGCCTTCTGAAATTACAAAGCTCTCAGACATCCCAGAAGTTCTCCGCGATTCCTTTCAGGGCAATCAGCCTTCTGAAATTACAAAGCTCTCAGACGCTTACGACTCCGTATCCTCCAAGGTCTCTGGCAATCAGCCTTCTGAAATTACAAAGCTCTCAGACGACGGCTTCAATGTTTCCAAACTCCATGCCGGCAATCAGCCTTCTGAAATTACAAAGCTCTCAGACACTCGACACTTACGACGAGGAAGCCATCAAGGCAATCAGCCTTCTGAAATTACAAAGCTCTCAGACGGCAATAGTCCCATAAAACATCGATCCTGTGGCAATCAGCCTTCTGAAATTACAAAGCTCTCAGACTTGAGGTACCTATGGATGAGGCTCAGGATGGGCAATCAGCCTTCTGAAATTACAAAGCTCTCAGACGCAGCAGTGCGCTCATGAGCCGCTCGATTGGGCAATCAGCCTTCTGAAATTACAAAGCTCTCAGACCTCAAAAAGAGTGTTTTATTTGATAAAACAATCCTTTTAGAGCATCTTCACCGAGCTTCTATCTTATTATCCTGCTTTTTTTGATTAAGCAAAGATCGGAATCAACAATTAAAACATCTCCGTTGGGATACGCTTTTTCATCTGCTGGTTCTATAAAGAGCAAGACCATCTTTGTCTGTATGGAGGTTTTTACAATCTCATCCAATTCTGTCACTGTGTAAAAAGAACTGGGATTGAGAAATACCATCAGCCGGTTGCGAAGAAGCTGCGAACTGATTTTAATCCATTCCTGAATTACGCTCACATCATCTTCGCTGGCTAAATTTGGGAAAAAATGGAAGTTGCAGAGCTTCAAAAAGCCATTAATATCCCCGTTAAAATCTGAAGCGATTGTCAGATATGGCAATTTTTCCATCACAGCTTCCGAGAACCGCCCAAAGGCGGCCAGCATCTCTGCTGTGACTAATTCATAAACCTGACATATCTGACGTGCTTCTTTTATAACTGCATTGGAAACCTGTCGAGAGTTAAAATCGACAGAGCTCGGATTGCTGATCATTTGGATTTTGGATGGAGAAATCCATTTGGATCCTTCTCCATCCAAAAACGCAAATTCCTCAGATATTCCGTCGCAAAAATCGTTAAGATCTTTTACAAACTTTCTGAAGTGAGCTGGATTCTCCAAGCAAATCGTTAAAGGCTGATTTTCAGAAAGCTGTTCAGATATTCCGAAGGGCGAGTAAGCCATTAGACTCACAGAATCACCACACTCTCGATTGACGAAACTGTATCCGAAACTGATTCTCCAAGAATGTATATGATTCTCGCATACTGCTTTTCAGTAACTACGAGCGCTTGGACCAATCCATCAGGAGGCTTTACTTTTTTGACATAGGAAATTGCTGCATCAGCCGCTTGCTGATTTTGCACCAGCTTCACATAAATGCTTTCCTGCATCATAAAGAAGCCTCCTTTCAACAAGTTCGTACGAAATATCCGATAATCCTTGCGATTCTTTGGAGAGACCATGGGCAGGTCGTACATAACAAGCACTCTCATATAACGGTTAATCATCCATTTCCAGCTCCAGATCGAATTCACAGAAGCGGATACGGCTGCAGTCTGCTGTTTGTAACGCTTCGAAAACGCTTCGAATATAGATTCCTAACCCGTTAATCAGTTTTTCAGAACGATTTGCTACCCGAACTGGCTGTGAGAGCAAGCTTAAAAGGATCTGCTTTTCGCGGCTGCCAAAGCTAATGATCCGATTTTTCACGACTAAATAATCTATCAGCACTCGCAGCGGCTCCATCAGATCACATCCCAGATTATATGCGTTCACTGAACTGCAATGTGATATACCTAGCTGAGTTAGATAGCCATTCGCCGATATTTCTCGATCGACTGCCGCTAATAATATTGCGTATCCATAGTTTAAAGCCGCATTTCTGCCCGTATCTTCTCTCCGTGAGAAATCTGTTCCAAACAAACCGTTGAAATAGACTTTTGCCGCTTGTCCTTCACGATTTGTTGGATCACCAGGCTCTATTTCCTGAGCCAGAGTTTCCAGCTGAATCTGCCTGTCTTTCAAACCCAGCCTGGCCAGTAATTTTGCCTGATTCGATATTTTTTCTTTTATAATTTCGCGCCATACATCATCCATGACATATTCGCTGAAGTTGATTTGCTCATAGATCTTTCGGCTCGAATCATGCGATCCACAATAAGGAATGAGTTCTCCAGCTGGCTGCCTCTTCTCATTACAGAAAATCACTTTGATTTTTCTTTTCATAAGTTCATTCAGAAGGTAAGCAGTCATAGATACGGCAGTACTCTCAATCATCAGCACTGCTATCTCATCCAGGAACACCTTCTGAATCTCATTGCTTCGAACAACGAGATAATTCATCTGGAAATCCAGTTTTGAATTTGAACTGATGACTACTGTTCTCCAGCTCATACTTTCATCAAGTCAATTTCTCTGGAGAACAGCCCTGTTACCGATTGCAGCACAAGAACGCATTCGCCCGCACTTTTATTCTCTTTTCCCGCCAGCTTTTTCCAAGCCGAAAGTGTTCTCGGAATACGCGAATCGGGTAAAAATCTAAATTCGCAATATTGTTTTCTGAACTCGTCTTTACCAGAGCTTAGAGATTTCAGCATATTATAAATCACTTCGATTTGTTCTTTTTCTGACAGCTGGATAAACATAAGGCGTGTCCGTTCCAATTGCTTTGCCATAGCCTTTGCCCCAAAAGCCTTAGGCAGTTTCTGGAAAATTGGTGAAGAGAGCTTACTGGTCAGCGAATCATAAAGTGAGATGTTTCTCTCTTTAGAAACATGCTTTAAGTAATGCTCATATTTTCCTCCATCCACTGATCGTATTGCTTTTGAAAGGTAGATCTGATCTTTGGGTAACAGTAACAATTCAACAGCGCTTTGAAAATAGAGCTGGTCATCCGATCTTCCTGTCAGCAACAATGGATACCCATTGATACGAAGGAGACTTTTGGGATGGATATTCATCAATCTCACAGAAGGAGCTTCCAGATGCAGAATGTCGCGACAATAGATATCCAATTCTTCCTTCGTTGTGTATCTCTGTTTATCCACGAGAGTCAGCGGCAAAATCATTCGTTCCCTTTTATTTTTTATTTGACATTCGACCAGGAAGAACGTTGCCCCTCGGACCTTGTCATAGTATCCATACTTGCCTGGATCCGCTGCATCTCGTTTTCTGGAAATATAGTAGGTTCCTTCTTTTCTCTCTTCGGCTGGGCAAAGCTGCACATCGCTAAGCGATCCGCGATTAGAAACCGTTCGGCGGGTAACCAGCGGAGTTCCTTTAAAGGCGACTCTTTTTACTGTGGCGATTGTTCCTGCTTCTCCTGGAACCCATGCAGATTCTGATCCGCGCGTTACCGGGTAGTCATAGAGCTTTTTCAAATTATATTTTTGCGTACCGTCTCTGAATTCTTTAACAAAGCGAACGGGGCTATCGGTAAAGCGAACAGAGAATACATTTCCGACTACGATATTGAGATAAGCATCGACCGCATGATGGAGATTGTTCAAATCTCTGATCTTAGGAATCTCAAACTGTTTTCGGAAGGCGCTGACATTCGACGCTTTCGAATACACGATCTGAGTATCTGGAGATGTCTGTTTAAGAATCGCAGCGAGAACTTTCGTACCCTGACGGGTTTCTACCAGCTGACGATTGATAAAACCTGCCAGTTCATCATCTGTGAATCCGGTTCTTCTTGTTAAGCGATTGAATTTTTCCTGCGTAATCAGACCCGCCTTCAGCCACTGTTTCCACAGAGGCGTCATTTTCGCCTGAATTTCCAGAGGCAAAGGATATCGATCTTTCTTCAGATCGCTGTTCGTTTGTTTGTTGGTGAGCACAAGATTGTTTTCGAGAGAATCATCTTTTACCCAGCGCTGTGCGTAGATATGGTCAATATCATATTCGCTGTTTGTCTGGAGCAGTTTTTCAAAATCAATTGGCTGACCAGTGTAGGCATCGCGTCCCTGCTGAGTCAGATAAAGATAGACCTTTTTTCTTTGAAGCAGACTCTCTTCCATGTTTTCAATTTCTGAAAGCCAGTGATGGGTATCATCTTTAATCGACTTATACAGCTCTTTGAATCGATTCTTTCGGGATACTGTCCGCTTTCCTTTTTCCTGACTCTCCCTCGCCATTTCGACAAACACTTTTTTAGGCGCCTTTCCCATCAGACCTGTGATTTCGCGGAGAATTCTGATCGTTTGCCAGATCATCCGTTTAACAGGTCCAGACAGGTAAAGTCCATCCAGATCCTCATGGCTGATTTCAAAAAGCGATTTCTGTTCTTTAGCAGCGTTTTCGGCAATTGTCTTCCGGAATGAATACTTATCGCTCAGAACCTGCATTAGATTATCGTTTGTCGACCAGAGGAATCCCATTACTGTCGATTCGTTTCCTTGAGAATCTGTTCCTTCCATTTCGAGGAATTCTCTTGAGCATCTTCCCCAGCCGTTGAATCGATTTCCAAGAATCCGCTTAATCTGTTTAGGGGTTAATTCCGGGAATTCTGAGCAGATTGCTTTTTTCAAAAAGGAACCGCCCTCTTCGTAAATAGTGGACCAGTAGACAATTTTTTCCGCCATTGCTCTTTGGGAGTCATTAAGCCGTTCCGTTCCCAGCGCTTCGCAAAAGAATCGTTCTGTTCCCAGTTTATTTATGAAGTCTCCATCGATTCCAGAAATCACAGCTTCGGCAGCCTGTTCGTGATCCATTAGCTGGGCTTCAACGAGGAATTTTCGAATTTTCTTCTGGGTAACTTTTTTCCCTTTCAGGAATTCACTCTCGTACAGTCGCTGCTTAAGCTCAGGCGTGAGAGGATTTCCATCGATCTTCAGATTATTCAGCTCATTGAGAACCTTGAATTTTTCGTACAGCAAAGAATGATCCGGCAGCACCTGGTATTCAGGAAGATACGTACACGTCCGAAGCATTCGGTGAATGAACGCTCGCGAGGTTGCTTCCTGATTAATCTTCTGTTCCATATTCCATGGATACACTGGTCCAGCGGTCTGATTTTCATTCCAGACTACCCATGACGTGCCAGACTCTTTTCCCTGACCAAGCGGTCCAATATAGTACGGAATGCGAAATGAAAAGAGCATGGAAAGACGTTCGGCAAGTGTGTACCCGGATTCATCTTTTTCACGAAATTCGGGGAAGATCATCGAAGCGTTCTCAAGAATCTTATTCAGTTCCTTCAGATGAACCTGATTTGGGATAACCCCGTTTTTGCTGGTCATCTGCTTTGGCATGAACTGATTGAGTTCAATTTTATGAAGGATATCCTGCTTCATCTCTTCCAGTTCCGCTTTATTAGATTCTGATAATTCTTTGAAATCCAGCTTTTTCAGAACTTTCTTTACCCCCTGGTAAAAATCATCCTGCGTGATCTTGGCTCCTCTTTTCTTGCCTGCGCTCGATGAATTCACAGAGCCGACATAGCCAGAATAGTTATCCGGCTTGGCGGGATATTCACGGAAAAACGCATTAAACGCTTTTTTATCCGCAGCCTTAAGAAGCTTTTTCAGCTGTTGTAAATCCTCGCGATGCTGCTCATACTGGCTGACTCTCGCCTCCGCAAGATACGAACAAGTCTGACCGCTTCGATCTTTCAAAATCGATTCCAGCTGCTGCCAGTCAAAAATCTGCGCAATGGATTCGAGCAGTTCTATTTCGGGTTCGGTGAGACGATCCGCAATTTCCTGGATTGACTCTTCAAGATCTTTTTCGCGTAAGGAAATCGAAAAGCTCTTCTGTTCTTCTGTCCGCAGCGGATGTTCAGGCCAGATTTTAAACAAATCTTCCTTTTTACCGCAGAGAAGTCCAAGAATTGCTTTTATTCGATTTTTCTCTTCTTTGGTCCATTTTCTGGAGGAAGAGTCCTTCATGAATAAGTCAATGAGCTTGCTGGATTTTTCGCTGAACGACTTGTTCTTGTCGGTAAGAATCTCTTTTACGGACTCAGAAGCTGGGAAATCAACGTGCGAGGAGACTCCATCCTCTGTGTCCTGCCACGTTTCATTTACACAGTCTGCAAACTGCTTATACATTTCATCGAAATCGGCAGATGTATCATCGAATTTTCCATTGAGCAGGAAATTGCCTCTGTGCTTGAATTTCTGTTCGATCACAATCGCATATTCTCGTGGATCCGTATGCTTTTCCGGATGACGAATCATATCGACAATGAGGTGGGAAACTGTCGGATATTTTTTATAGAATTCGGAATCAGACATCCCATTTTCCCCAAAGATCGAGTACTTTTCTTTCGACGTTTTATCTTCTTCCCAGAGCATGCTTTCCTCTCTGCGAAGATAGAAATCAGGGTCTACGCGGTCGATCAAAGGAGACAGCGATCTGCGCACATACTTAATCCGTGCCTGCATCCGGTCTGTTCGACGTCTGGCTCCTCGGCTCAGCCTTCGATCCGCAGCTGTTTTTCCTTCTTCGAACAGCCGAACACCTGCAGCATCGTGACCCCGAATTCGCAGCAAATGATAATCCGGATCTGTTACCGCCCAGCCAACGGAACTTGTTCCCAGGTCAAGCCCAATGTAATAATCTCCATTCATACTTCATTTCCTTTCTTGACGGACAAATGGTGTTGCGTTACAGTAAACCTACAAAGCGAGTTCA
The DNA here is from genome assembly GCF_948576815.1 of uncultured Allobaculum sp. Lineage (NCBI taxonomy): Bacteria > Bacillati > Bacillota > Erysipelotrichia > Erysipelotrichales > Erysipelotrichaceae > Allobaculum > uncultured Allobaculum sp. The sequence continues at coordinate 8,526 of NZ_CAPAEZ010000045.1, read as the reverse complement.
GATAAGGATCCTTAACCGGAGCCGTATTCACATTTGAGAGCATCGTGCTCTTTTTTTTTGCGCTTTTTCGAATAGCTCGCTTTGCGTGATGCATTACTTTTACAGTGTACATCCTCATAACGGCTTTCAAGAGTGAATTTCGACATTTTAACTGTTTGAATAACTGATTAACCTATTATTTCAAATACTTCGCCACGAGGATTCTTTCTTTTATACGTTTCGTTCCGGAGCAGCTGCTTCTCTGATAGGCCTCTGAATATTTCCGGCATCTGAATATCTATTGAGAAATAAAATTCGCCTTCTTCCAGACTTCGGGATTCCTGTCCTTTCGACAGAAAGCACTTTGTCTTTGGAAAAAGGCGATTATTTTTTTGGATTGATCAAACTGGTCCTGCAAGCGAAATTTCTCCGCTTTCCTATGCAGCTCTTATTGAATGAAGAGAGTATCTATTTTCGATTTGGCTGTTCTTTTTTCCAGTCTTCCCAGGCTTTGCGCAGACTGGTTTCCTTTTCAAAAAGACGATTGATTCCGTGCATCAGTTCGGGAGTCATGCCTTCCTTTGCTTTCGCATTCAGACTCTGGCGTTCTTCCTCGAGTTCCTGCATCGTCCAGACGTAAATGTCGTCTGGATTTTCATTCATCTGGATCGCCGTCTGAACAGGATCTCCCTGCGCATCGAGTACTTTCTGAACTTTTTCTTTCTGCTGATCGCTTAATGGTTTTGAAAAATCGATTTTCATATTCAGTCTTCCATCCTTTCTGCTTCTGCTCGTTATCCGCGGGCAGAACAATTCTGTATGGCTTATCTGAATTGTACGACTCGAGGAAAAATACAGTCTGGTCATATTGAGCAAAATGCCAAAAGGAAAACAGAGCCTTTTGGCCGCATCAGCAGGCATTGCGCGTCAATCCTTAATCCGGCGCTCCCAAAAACGATCCGTTTCTGAGGAAAAGCTGTTTTGATCCGCTTCCACTTTCCTTCTGCTCTGTCGTTTTCTGGCTTTCGTCCGCTTCGTTCAATTTGGAAAAAGCGGGTCTTTTTTCTGCCTTTTTGCGCCCGTTTTGGAACCGTTTCTGCCTTGCGGTGGGAAAGTGTGGTCAAAAGCGGCTCTTTCCCGCCATTTTGTCCCACTTTCCCTTTTTCTAAATTTGTCAAGCACTTTTTCATGCTTTATTTAAAGCCAATTTTAAAGGTCTTTAATTTTTGACTCTTTCTTTTAATCTTGTCCCGTTTTGGGATTTGAATTGAGAAAAGAGGGTGCAGGGGGTATAATGCACCTACAAAGTAGGAAGTTGTGTCAGAAAGTGGGGGTGATGACACATGTTCATGGGCGAATACACGCACAACATCGACCGTAAGGGGCGGTTGATCATGCCCGCTAAATTCCGTGAAGAACTTGGCGAGCGCGTTTACGTGACTCGCGGCATGGACGGCTGCCTCAATGTCTACACGCTTGAAGAATGGACCAGCGTGTACACAAAATATTCCTCCCTCCCTTCTACCAATCCGGACGCACGCATGTTCATGCGTTTTTTCATGGCCAAAGCGACCGAAGTGGAACCCGATGCACAGGGACGCATCCTGATTCCCGCTTCTCTGATCGCCGAAGCTGGACTGGTGAAGGAATGTTACGTTATCGGTGTTGCTAACCACGTGGAGATCTGGGCCAAGGAACGCTGGCTTGCTCTTCAGGACGAAATGCTTCCGTCCTATGAGAAGTTTGCAGAAAATCTGACCGGACTTCTCGATTAGTCCGGAGGTTTTGGAATGGAACATATCAGCGTGCTTCTTAAAGAATCGATCGATTTGCTGGAAATCCGTGAAGACGGCATTTATATCGACTGCACCCTTGGACGCGGCGGTCATTCGAGCGAAATTCTCAAGCGAATTCCGCACGGTCACCTCTACGCCTTCGATCTGGATCAGCAGGCGATTGATGAAAGCCGGCCTCGGCTGGAAGCCATCTCCGATCGGTTCACGCTGATTCACGCGCCTTTTGAAGATCTGGACCGCGAACTTGACCGGCTGCACGTCGGAAAAGTAGACGGAATTCTCATGGATCTTGGCGTATCGTCTCCGCAGTTTGACGATCCCGAACGCGGCTTTTCCTATCGATTCGATGCCCGTCTGGACATGCGAATGGACCAGAGCCAGACTCTGGACGCCGCCTGTATCGTCAATACCTATTCCCGCGAAGAACTTCTTCGTGTTTTGCGGGAATACGGCGAAGAGCCCAATGCGAATCGCATTGTCAACGCGATTCTTCAGGCTCGAGAAGTAGCGCCGATCGAAACAACCTTTCAGCTCAGCGATCTCATTCGGCAGGCTCTGCCCGCCGCTGTTCTGAAGAAAAAAGGCCATCCGGCCAAACAGACCTTCCAGGCGCTTCGCATGGAGGTCAACCGCGAACTTCCGCAGCTGCGCAGTGCGCTTGAACAGGGACTGCGAAGACTGAAAGTCGGCGGCCGAATGGCTGTGATTACCTTCCATTCTCTTGAAGACCGCATAGTCAAGCAGGCGTTCGCGGCGGCTGCACTGCCCAAAAAAGTGAATCGGCGCATTCCAATCGCAGGGGATGAAGAACTGGAATATCGCTTAATCAATAGAAAACCGATTCAGTCTACGGCAGAAGAGCTTGAAGAAAACAATCGCGCGCACAGCGCAAAATTAAGGGGAGTTGAACGAATTGCAGACAAGGAAGAAAACGCATAAACGCGCTCTGCGATCGAAGAACAAGTATGGGTTCTGGAAAAAGCTCATCATCGCATGTGCTGTGATCACCGGTATCGGTGCTTTAACCACCCGTCTTTTCGTTCGTCAGATGAGTACGACAAAATCGGTGGAAAACCAGGCACTCGTTTCGCAGATTAATGAAAAAAATACGGCGATTTCCGATCTGCAGACCGAAATCGCTCAGCTCGAAGAAAAGTCCCGAGTACTTGGAATGCTTGAAGGTCAGGTTTCAGACAACCAGGCCAACGTTTACTACTATTCCAAGTAACCGGAACTGCTTTAGCTTCAATTTCTGTTTTGTACCTTGCAGAGCAGCTGACAATTCTCTGTCACTCAGAGCGTTCCAGCTGCTCTTTCCTTTTTTTCTTCTGCTATTTATCTTCCTTGCACGTATTCATCTTCCCTGTACGCATACTGCTCTGCCGCTTGCGCAGAGCGCTCCAAAAAAAATCACCCTGCAGATCCTGCACGTTTTGTAAGATTTAAGGTCGTTTTGAAAAATCGGTTTATTCTGTAGGGCGGAATATTTTATTCACGAAAACATCTCCTCTCTTTCCTTTGGAAAGCCCCATATCGGCGTACTGAAAAAAGAAAAGAGAGTATCCATCTACCATACGAAAGGAGGCTGCCATGGCCCGCAATAAAAAAGAAAACAAACCTGCAGCCAGAAAAAAGCCTGAGGCATCCCCAAAGAAAAAACGGGGAATCTTAACCTTTGACTCGCGCATTCGCCTGATGGGCGTTGTGTTTTTTCTCTGTATTGCCGTATCCGTCAGTGCTGTCGGCATGACCATGATCAGCAAGCAGCATCTGTGGACCGGATACAGCGTGCTGAACCCCGCCGTTCGAAATTCGGTAATCACCCAGACGATTTCCGGATCGCGCGGCGACATCGTCGATCGAAACAATCAGATCATCGCCACGTCCGCCAAGGCCTACACCATCGCAGCCAACTTCGACAACCGTACTCCGGACGAAAAAGAACGCGATGACCAGATTATCCAGGGCCAGCGCGATAACCTGATCAGTCAGGGCAAGGCCAGCGGGCAGAGCGAACAGGTACAGGCCGCTCTGGAAGCAGCGGACGCCAAGCTCGTCGACGCGTACGTCGAAGATCCCGAAGCGTTCGCCAAGGCGCTCAAGAATGTCCTCGGCGATGTCATTGACGAAGACGATATTCTCAAGCGTCTGAAAAACGCGCAGGAAAACGGCTACTCGCAGATTGAGCTGGGTACCGGCACAAAACGCATTACGGAAGAACAGAAACTCCGCCTCGAATCCATGAAAATTCCCGGCATGAGCTTTATCGAAGACGTTCGCCGTACCTATCCGACCACGCCGCTTTCTTCGCAGGCCATCGGCTTTGCGACCAACGATGACAACACCGGTACGATCACCGGCCGCTTCGGGCTCGAACAGACGATGAACGCCTATCTGAGCGGCAAGAACGGGCTGCGTCAGTACACTGCTACGCAGGCTGACCAGATGCTGCCAGGAAGCGAAACGATTTTGCGCGAAAGCGAAAACGGCGACAAAGTCAAGCTGACCCTTGATCTGAACCTCCAGGAAACGATCGAATCGGTTCTTTCCAGAACCATGAATGAATCCAATGCTTCCCAGGCGTGGGCCATTGTCGTCGAGGTAAAAACCGGCAAGATTCTCGGCTGGGGTTCCTATCCGACCTATGACCAGAACACACACCTCGTTCTGCCGGAAACCGCCGACAACATTTCGCAGGCTCTCTTCGAGCCAGGTTCCGTTGTAAAGCCGCTCGTCTACGCAGCTGCCATCGACTCCGGCGTCTATCCCTCAGAAGATACTTACTATCGCGCCGGATCGTTTTACTACACCGTCGATCCGGTCACAAACAAGATCACCCGCGTCGGCAGTCAGGCCGAAACGCAGTATCCGCCGATTAACGATGCGCTGGGCACAGACTACGGTACGCTGTCCTTTGCGGATGGTCTTGCACACTCCTCTAACATCGCGATTTGCGAATTGCTGACCAATTACCTCGATCAGCAGACGTTTGCCAGCTATCTCGACGCCTTCGGTCTGTATAAGCCCGTCGGCTCTCCGTTCATTAACGAACTGACCGGGGTCGGCAACTATTCGCAGGCCACCGACTACCTTTCGACTGGTTTTGGTCAGGCCTCTTCGCTGACCGCCCTGGAACTTTGTCAGGCGTATACCGCGATCTTCAACGATGGAAAAATGATGAAGCCCTATCTTGTGGACTCCATCCTCGACAGCGATACCGGCGAGGTCATCGAACAGTTTTCTCCGGAATGCACCGGCCATCCGATTTCAGCCCAAACGGCACAGAAAGTCCGTCAGCTCATGGTCCATGTCGGCGATGCCGGCATGACCGGTGAGCGATTCACCATTGACGGCATCGACATTGCAATCAAGACCGGTACGGGTGAAATTTACAATCCGAATATTGGCGGCTATGACAAAACCAACTACACATCGACCGTCATGGGCGCCGCTCCTGCCGACGATCCCCAGGTGATGGTTTTCTGGGGCATGCAGGGGCCGAACTATCTGAACTATTCGGGAAGCTACTTCCAGGACATCATGAAAGCCGCACTCAAGACTGCCGGCGTCAACTATGACAATGAGCAGTCCGATTCGGCAGATCAGAGTACCTGGACGTCCTGGACCATGCCGACGCTGACCAGCCACACGCGCAGCTATGCCGAACAGAAACTGGGCGAAATGAGTCTGAAATCCCTGATTCTGGGCAATGGCGATACCGTTATTGGTCAGTATCCGGCAGCGGATTCCACGGTCAATTCGCAGGATCGCGTTTTCTTAATGACGAACGGCGATGAAATTGTCATGCCGGATATGACCGGCTGGACGCTCAAGGATGTGACTGCCTTCTGGCAGCTGACCAACATTCAGGTCAAAGTCAGCGGATCCGGCAAAGTTGCCTCCCAGTCCGTCCCGGAAGGCACGGCACTGCATAAGGGCGACACGATCAGCGTCGAGCTCTGGCAGCAGGAAAATCCGCTCAAAGAGCCGGATTCCCAGACGGATTCCGCAGATTCTTCCAGTTCCACCCAATCGTCCTCTTTGCCAAAAGAAATCGGCGGAACGTCCAATGGATAGAGCGGAAAGCAGATCCCGTAAATCCGAAAACCAGACTCTTACAATTCGATACACTGAACTAGAAAAGCCAGCGCAGCTTCGTCGTTTCCCGACGACAGATCTGCGCTGGCTTTCGTTTGTATTTGTTTTTCGGCTTCGATTTCCTACTTCTTTTCCTCGATGGCTTCGATCGCCTCGATCACCGCTTTGCGGAATCCGTCTTTTTCCAGAGTGACGATACCGCGAATGGTCATTCCGCCCGGCGAGCAGATTTCATTTTTAAAGACAGCCGGTTCCATTTCATTCAGACTCAGCATAGCTCCGGCTCCATACACGGTGCGGGCAGCCAGAGACGCTGCTGTTGCGCGCGGCAGACCGTACTTCACACCGGCATCCGCGAGGGCTTCCGCAAAGAGACCGAGAAAGGCCGGGCCGCATCCGGAAATAGTTCCGGCAATGCCAAAGAGGGCTGCCGGAACCGGAACGATCGAGCCGAGCGGCTCGAACAGGTCTTCAAGAACCTTTGTATCTCGTTCGCTCATCGTGTTCGGTTCTTCCACGATCAGGCAGCCGGCCTGAACCATCATGGCGGTGTTCGGCATTACCGATACGTGCGCCGCATACGGCAGCCAGGCGTCCAGCTTTTCGTGATTGATTCCAGCGGCCAGACAGATGACGAGCTTGCCGTCGACCCAGTCGCGGCATTCGCTCAGGACGCCTTCGACCTGCGCGGGCTTGCAGGCAAGGATAATCACATGGCTTGCCTCGCAAAGCTCGTGGAGCGTCTTCATCGGCGTTACGTCGTATGTTTTGCAGTTGCGGCAGAGCTTGTCATAATGCGGCGCATACGCCTGCACATGAATTCGATCGAGCAGGCCGGCATTTTGCCATCCGGCTGCGATCGCCTGCGCCATTTTTCCAAAACCAATCATTCCAACTTCAATCATTGCTCTTCTCCTTTTTTGCCCCGGCAGCTTTTTTCTTTTCTTCCAGAATGCGATTTAAAAAATGATAAAAATCTTCGTAAACCTGCGTGCGGTTGATTTCATTGAGAATTTCATGCCGCATCTGCGGATACAGCTTTGAGCGGGCATGCGTATATCCGCGCGCCATCAGATCCTTTTTCTGTTCTTCAAACGCCTTTGGCGATCCGATCACCGGATCGTTTTCTCCGGCCGCAAACAGAATCGGCAGGCTTTTGTTTTTCATCTGCCAGCCTTTGGGTGAGTACACTTCTTCGATCATGACAAGAAGATTTCGATAGCCGTTCAGCGTAAAGGGATTGCCGCAGAGCGGGTCGTTATTAAACATTTCCACTTCATCGGTATCCGTACTGAGCCAGCGGTTGGTCTGATTGCCTTCAATTCCCTGATCAAACGCGCCTTCGACCATTCCGGCGACACGTTTGGAAATGTGTCGATCCCCGTACAGACGGCTGAGCACATCCACCAGCATCCGCCCGGCTTTTGCTTTCGGATTTCTCCAGACTGGTCCAGACAGAATCAGTCCGTCCAGTTCTTCGTCATGCGTCTTGAGATACTTTCTGGCGCAGAGGGTTCCCATGGAATGGGCGATCATGAAAAAGGGAACGTCTGGATAGCGCTCGCGAAGATCGGCATTGACCGCATCCAGATCTTCAACAATCGCCGTCGCCGTACTGTCATAAAAATAGCCCAGGTCGAGCTCAGCGCGAATGGATTTTCCATGGCCGCGATGATCGGCGGCTACGCAGGCGATATGATTGGACGCCAGAAATTCCATGAAATGCAGGTAGCGTTCCTTGTGTTCCTGCATGCCGTGAACGATCTGAACAATGGCTTTTACCCCGTTTTCCGGAATGACTTCGACCACATCGAGCGGAAGCTGATCATACCGGGAACGAACGGTTCTGTACTGTTCCATATTTATTTACCCCTCTTTCGTCTTAACGCGTAGTTTCGTTTTACTCGCATGTTCCCCGATTCTTTGTATGAATTCGGGACTTTCCTGCCTTGTCTATTGTATCCGCTCTTCGCGTCAATGCGAAAGCCGCTCCCTTTTGCGCAAAGAAAAGCAGATCGGATCTTCTTTCCAGAAAAGGTGAACTGTTCTTACCGTCTGGAAAAAAGACCAAATCTGCCTGTGAAGCGTTTCATTATTCATGGGTGATTCATGGGTGATTCATGGGTGATTCATGGATGCTGTCCGAGTGAGCCGGACGCTGCGTTTCAGCTTAAGGCTTTCGCGATTTTCTGGCACGTCAGACAGTCAAGTCCGTGTTCATCGCCCTTGGTCGAGATGGCGATGGCGCGCACCTGCTGCCAGGCGGTGTCGCTTTCTTCGCTTTCTTCTGCGTAGCGGGAGTTCAGGCTCCATTCGTTTTTGCAGGGCATGAGCCGGATCTGCGGCAGCCGGCATTCGATCTGCGCAATGTAGTTCAGACGGCTCTGATCGTCCATATGGGTATCGGTCAGAATTTCATAGATCAGTCCGTCATCCTGCTTCTGATTTGCGGCGCAGACATTTACAAGAATGATCAGCCTGCTTTCGAGATGTTTCTGAAGGATCCTTGAATTCATGTCATCGCCTCCTTTATGCGGCATTATTTCTGGCAATCCTTTGATACTTCCATTGTGATCGCGGATTTTCAATTCCACTAGTCGCAATGCTGTTCACTTAAGCTTCACAAGCTCACTTACAAATCAGGTTAGTTCCT
>NZ_CAPAEZ010000044.1:0-21270 GCF_948576815.1 uncultured Allobaculum sp. | reverse complement strand
AGGAACTAACCTGATTTGTAAGTGAGCTTGTGAAGCTTAAGTGAACAGCATTGGGCACAAAATGCATTGGTCATTTCCGTAAGCTCAATCAGAAAACCGTTTTGGAGGACGGAAATAACGGGACGGTGCGGTGTAACGGGACGTCCTGGATCGAAAGAAAATGAGGAGGCGGTCGAAAGACTATGTATTCCATTTACGCATAAAAAATCGAAACAGCTTTCATTTCAGAGGCAAATTGCCTTTATTCTCGTGAAGCTTGTTCAAGACGTCAGGGGCGGATAAAAAGTCAAGCGTTAATTGAAATATTCTAAAAATAGACGTTAAGATAAGACCGTGGAAATCAAAGCAGCAGATTTCCAATAATAATAATTTTTTCAATCATAATTTTTTTCCTTTCTTTTTCTCAATAATTTACACAGAACACCCGGACCGCCCATCCGGGTGTTCTGTGTCTGATGAAAAGAAATTCTCTTTTAACTCTCATTTTAGGTAAGGATCGGATACTGATCGTGGTCAGAGAAAGCCTCTGGTCAAAGAAGCTGAATACAATTCAGGACTTCTTATTTCCTTTCTTCTCTTTTCATAATTTTCAATACCGAAAAGTACCGGTTTGCCCGACCGGTACTTTTCATATGCGGATGTATGAGAAACCGGAAGGCCGGATTCTGCGCGAACCGAGATCGCCGATAGAAGAGCTTCTGCCTAACGCCTGCTGTTTGGAAGCTGGGCGGGACTGGGATCTCTTTTTGCGCGGCATTTTTTGTCTGAAAATTCTTTTTTGGTTTTAATTCGGCATAGAGGGTAAGAAATCGTCCGGTTTGAATAACCTGTGTTCTGGAGGTGCTGTTTCCTGATCGTTCCTTTCTTCTTTGACTGGACGACGCGGAGTGGATTTCTTCTGTCGCTGAGGCTGTGCACTCCCTGCTTTCTGCGGTTTCGGAGCGTATGCGATCCCACAAAAACAAGACCGAGGGAAGGCGAAATCCGCTCGTGAAATGACAAATGCTGCACCTTAATACCGTCTTAATAAAAATGGGCATTGGAAAGCGTCTGACTTGCGTCAGTTGATATATTGAATTCGGGAAGAGACATAACGTTGGGTCAGCGCAGCGGCTGATCAATCCCTTCCATATTTCCTCTTTTAACTCTCTACGTAATTGAAAAAGAAGGGTTGTGGCGGCCCTTCTTTTTCAATGCCTTTTTTGAAAAAACGGATGGGGCAGGAGGTTTGCGGGAGACGACAAATTGAGAGCCCTGTGTGAATGCGTTTTATAAGCTGTTTCTGTTTAAGCGGTTTTTTGTTACGCTTTGACCATGATGACTCCCAATTCGCCTAAGAATACAAAAAAGCCTGTTTCTGCGAAGAACACGGGCAAAAACAGAAAAAGAAAACGCAGGCTGACTCGAAAAGGAAAGATTGCACTCACGGTTGCGGTTTTAGTTATCGTCCTTTGCATCAGCCTTCTCTTTATGCGTCAGCCTTCGGTTGCAGAACGGCTTTCGCTTACCTATCTGGACTCCCTTACCCTCTCGGATCTCAACTCCAAACCGCAGGAAAGCTATGCGGATAAAACGCGTGTGGGCGACTACACGGTTTACGGTACGTCCCTTGTGTTTTACGATCAGACGTATTCTCCTCTGGAAACCGACGGCTATTTTGGACGCAACGTCAAGCTGGTCAATATTAAAACCGGAGAAGAAATTACGACGACCTTTACCGGCGGCGGAGATAGTGGAATCGACTTGCAGAACCTGCCCGCCGGCGTTTACGAAGTGTATCTGACTAACGGCTATACGTACGCAAGAGCCTACAGCGATGAGGAAATGCACTCCTCTCCGCTGATTACGATGCGAAACGACAAGAAAGTCTCCAGCGTGCAGGTGGATGCTTCGAAAGACTATCTCGACAAGTTTAGCATCGACACCGATGAAAACTACATCTTTCTGACGGTAACGGAATCGCTGCCGATTGTGAAAGTGACCGATGTGGTCATCGACCCTTCCGGCTATCTGGTCGATCCAAACGGCATGCCTCTCGAATGGTACAGTGAGGGCAGCTTTGACGAGAGCGAGCACAGCTGGGAATTCGCTCAGCGTATTGCCAGATATCTCGAAAGCGCCGGGCTTCGCGTCACGTTCTCCCGCGATAAGGAAGAACTCAAAGGCTACGCAGGAGAAAACTCCCGCGCAGGGATCGGCTACTCTTCGCAGGCAAAAATCTTTTTGTCGCTGACGATGAGCGATGCCGAGCAGCCCTATCCATATATGATCAGTTCGCCATTTACCAACGGCGTTCTGGGCAATTCGATTTCCAGCGCGCTTTTGAGCGATGGAATTTTGCTGAGCACGCCCGTAGTCTCTTCCCAGCTGAATATTGGAAATACGTACGACCAGCTCACTGTGGACGAGGCGTATGAGCTCGAACCGTATTCGCTGTTTCCGGCACTGCGCGAAACCGGCGGCCGTCTGACGAGCGCCGGCCAGAGCGAGCAGTGGAAAGCCAATGAGATGTTCTCCCAATCGTATGGAATGAACTCGCTGGTGTTCTGCTACGCGTCCAGTCAGAATGAAGCATCCAGAACGTATTTTCTGGAAAACGAAGATACGCTGGCCCGCGGAATCGCGCAGGGCATTCTCAATGCCTGCGGCTATTCGATTACGCTTGACGAAAATTCCATTTCCCATGAGGAGGAAAGCCATTCCCAGACAACCGCTTCGCAAAGTGCGGCGGCTGCGTCTTCTGACTCGCCCGAAGACACTCCTTCCGAGTAAAATAAGCAGGAAAAAAACAGGATCCTGAATCCGCCGGCTTTCATAGTGAAATCGGCCAAGAGGAGGATCCTTTTTCTACGAAACGAAAAAGCCGAAGTACGGCTACTCCCATATCCGTCGTTTCCATGCGAAAAACGATACATCTCGTTTTCAATGCGTTATGGAATCGGCAGAAAAACGATACAGAAAGGAAATCCCATGAAACTGCAGGTATCCAATTTATATAAGTCCTATGGCGCCCAGGACGTTCTGTCCAATGCAAGTCTGCAGGTCAAAGGCACCGAAAAAATCGGTCTGGTCGGGCGTAACGGATGCGGAAAAACAACGCTCCTCAACATCATCAGCGGAAAAGAAGATTTTGATCGCGGCGAAAGAATTGTCCCCAACGCGGTCCGGATCGGTTCACTGTCCCAGACCGTCTTTGAAGATAAAAATCAGACCGTTTTAGAAGCGCTCGAAGACGTCTTCTTTGAACTGCGCAAAGTCGAAGCGGAACTGGCGCGGCAGGCGGAAGTGCTCGCGGAAGATTCCAGCGAAAAGCAGCTGGAAAAATACGACCGGCTTCAGACCCGTTTTGAATCGCTGGGCGGCTACGACTACGAACACGAAATGCGCAGCGTCTTCTTCCATTTTGGTTTTGAAGAAAGCGATCTTTCCAAAAAAATCAATGAGTTTTCTTCCGGTCAGCAGACCCGCATTGCGCTCGTAAAGCTGCTGCTGGAAAAGCCGGACGTTCTGCTGCTCGACGAGCCGACCAACCATCTCGATCTGGATTCGATTGAATGGCTCGAAAGCTATATCAGCCGCTATCCAAGCGCCGTCATTCTCGTCAGCCATGACCGTATGTTTCTCGACCAAGTGTGCGATGAAATTGTCGAAATTGACCGCGGAAAAACGATGCGCTTTCCAGGCAGCTATTCTCACTACGTCAAAGCCAAGGAAGAGTGGATTAAGAAAAACCACGACGCCTACGTCCGTCAGCAGGAAGAAATTGCCCGTCTGGAAGCTCTGATTGAAAAATTTCGCTACAAGCGATCCAAGGCTGCGTTTGCCCAGTCCAAAATCAAATATCTCGACCGTATGGAAAAGCTCGACGATACGACCGCGGACAAATCGCGGATCAAAGCGGAGTTTTCCAGCGAACGCAAAGGCGGAAACCGGGTTCTGGAAGCAGAAGGCCTGACGTTTGGCTATGACCATCCGCTTTCAACGGTGAGCTTTGAACTGTTCCGTCAGAACCGCATCGGCATTGTCGGCCCGAACGGCATCGGCAAGTCGACCTTGCTAAAAACGCTGATTGGAAAGATCCCGCCTTTAGGCGGTCAGTTTGCGTTCGGCCATCAGATCGATATCGGCTACTTTGATCAGGAAACTGCCGCCATGCATTCCAGCAAGACCGTAATCGATACGCTCTGGGACGATCAGCCAGAAGCAAGCCAGACGCAGATCCGTTCCGTACTGGCTGCGTTCCTGTTTACCCAGGATGAGGTGTTCAAGGAAGTGAACGATCTGTCCGGAGGCGAAAAAGTCTGTCTCTCGCTCGCCCGTCTGATGATGAATCACGATAACCTTCTGATTCTTGACGAACCGACCAACCATCTCGATATTCCAGCCAAAGAAGCTCTCGAAGCCGCGCTTAAAAACTATGACGGCACGCTGCTGTTCGTTTCCCACGACCGTATGTTCCTGTCCAAAATGGCCGATAAGGTTCTTGAAATCGGCGAGGACAGTCATCTTTATGACTGCTCGTATACCGAATACGCGCAAAAGAAAAAAGAGGGAACGCTCGATTCCCTCAAAACAGCTGAAGTCCCGGCCTCTTCGCGCCGCGGCCGTACGCCGGCTGCAGCGCCCGCTCCCAAAACGGCTGCGCAGCTGCGTCAAGAGAAAAACACCCTTTCCAATCGCGTGACCAAACTCGAAGCCATGCTGGAAAAAGCCGAAGCTGAGCTGGAAGAGCTGCGTGAGCTTCGCTACGATCCGGAATATTATCAGGACTATCGCAAGATGGAAGAACTCGATGGCCGGATTGACGATAAGCATAACGAGATTGCGGCCTATACGAAGGAATGGGAAGAGAAGATGTCCGCTCTTGAAGAGATGAGCTGATCCGCAAAGAAAGAAGATATCGGCAGACATCCGTCTTCTTTTGCGGATCTGGTTTTCCTGTCTCAAGGGGATCGGCTCGTTTGTTCAAAGATCGTTCTGGTGCTTTCCTGCCGGATTCAGGAGAAACGCATCTTTTCTATATCAAATCATGAACAAGAAAGCGTCCGATCGAAGAGATTGGGCGCTTTTGTCTGGAAAGGAAATCGGTCTGTCCGCGTGCCGTGCCTGGCATGGCCTCGGTCGGGATTCGATCGGTTATCCAGTGAGAATTCTTTTTGATTTTGCCTTTTGACCCGCGTACAAGGCTTAGGAAATCCAGCCGCCGTCGACGACGAGCACGTCGCCGGAAACGTAGGAAGACTGATCGGAAGCGAGGAAGAGCGCTGCGTTGGCGATTTCTTCCGGGGCTCCGGGTTCTGGAGACATTGCCAGCATTTTCGATACTTTTCCATAGCCGTCCATGTTCGGCATGCCCATGGAAGTGCTGATTTCCGTGGCGATTCCGCCTGGAGCGATGGCGTTGCAGCGAATGCCGTCTGCCCAGTACATGAAGGACGTGTTCTTGGTCATGGAAATGAGGGCAGCTTTGGAGGCGCAGTAGATCACGCCGGCTACATTTCGCATGCCGCCGACCGAAGCGACATTGACGATGGAGCCTTTGGTTCCTTTTTCCTTGAAGACTCTGACAGCCTTGCGCATGGCGCACATCGGGCCGAATACGTTGACTTTCATGACGTGATCGAATTTTTCATCGGTCGCATCGGCTACGCCGGCCATGTCGTCCATGACGCCCGCATTGTTGATCAGAATATCGAAGCCGCCGAACGTTTCCAGACAGAAATCAATCATGGCGTCATTGTTTTCTGTGACGGATACGTCCGCTGCGAAGATTTCGACTTTTCCTGGCGCGTCGCTCAGCGATTCCTTGAGCGCTTCGAGGCGTTCCTTACGACGGGCAACCGCTGCGACATTCGCGCCTTCCTTCACGAAACGTTCGACGATGGCTTTGCCCATGCCGCTCGAGGCACCGGTCACCACCGCGCATTTTCCTTCTAATAACATTGGTACTCTCCTTGCCGGCTTGAACGCCGGGTTTTGTCTACCATTATAGCCGCTTCATTATGAATTATGATAAGGCTTGCAGATTCCCCGAACGAATTCGAATGGATTGCAGAGAAAAAATGTCTGCCCGCAAATGGACAGACATTTTTTCGAAATTCAGAAAAGGTACAGATTTTATACAAAAGCCGCAAAAATCAAACCAATGGAAAACAGAAACCTGTCCTGCGCACTGTTCAGAAGAAGGCGAGAGGTGAAGGATTTGTTTTCGTATGGATCACTCAGAGAGCCGGCTGACTACTTCTCTGCCGTATGATCCTGAGCGCTTTTGTTTTTGATGAATTCCTTGACGATCTGCAGCTGTTCGAGATCGTAAGGTGTCGTCTGGTAGACGATGTAGTTGATCCAGTTGGCAAAGAACAGGTTGCCGGAAGAACGCCAGCGAACGACGGGATCCTTGGACGGATCATCGCCAGGATAGTAGTTGTCCGGAACGTGAATGGGAACGCCTGCGTTGACATCGCGCAGGTATTCCTTTTCGAGCGTACGCGGATCGTATTCGCTGTGTCCGGTTACGAAAATCTGGCGTCCCCCTTCTGTAGAAAGACAGTACAGACCGGCTTTGTCGGAAGAAGCGAGAACTTTCAGTTTGTCGCAGGCGAGCACCTGATCTTCGCGCAGACCAATGCCGCGCGAATGGGGAACCATGAACACGTCATCAAAACCGCGAAACAGAATTGAACTTGGACGATCGACGTGATGTTCAAAGACGCCAAACAGCTTTTCCGGAAGCTTCACATTGCCGATGCCATAGTGATAGTACAGCCCCGCAAACGCGCCCCAGCAAATATGCAGGGTGGAGAAGACGTGCGTCAGCGACCAGTCCATAATTTTGCAAAGTTCGTTCCAGTAGTCGACTTCTTCATAGTCCAGATGCTCGAGCGGCGCTCCGGTAATCACAAAGCCGTCGTAGTATTTATCCTTGATCTGATCAAAGGTTTTATAAAACGCCTGCATGTGCGAAGAAGAAATATGAGACGGCTCATACGAAGAGGTCTGCAGCAGATCCAGTTCGATCTGCAGAGGCGTATTGCCCAGCACGCGGGCCAGCTGCGTCTCCGTTTCAATTTTGGTCGGCATCAGATTCAGCAGAAGAATATGAAGCGGGCGGATGTCCTGGCTGGTCGCCCGGGTTTCGGTCATCACAAAGATGTTTTCATCGACCAGCGTTTTGGTCGCCGGCAGCTGTTCAGGAATTTTAATCGGCATACAATCAGACTTCCTTTCTAAAAGTACAAAGTCAGGTCCAGATTCTAATGGTGCTCCTTTGCGCAAAAAGAGACCGGACCCAAAAGCCAGAGGCAGAACAAAATCCAGAGCCGGAAACATAAAGTCCGCCAGGATGCGATCTGGTTCTGCAAAACGGTACAGAAAAATGATATCGAAACGGCGATAGAGAAATGCGCT
The DNA here is from genome assembly GCF_948576815.1 of uncultured Allobaculum sp. Taxonomy (NCBI): domain Bacteria; kingdom Bacillati; phylum Bacillota; class Erysipelotrichia; order Erysipelotrichales; family Erysipelotrichaceae; genus Allobaculum; species uncultured Allobaculum sp. Next base: position 13,863 of record NZ_CAPAEZ010000044.1, on the reverse strand, counting down.
GCAAAATACAAAAGGGAAGAAAACCGGATCGGGCAGAAGAAGCGGCCTCAGACAGGAACGAGACGGCACGATAGAACCCAGTTCCTATCTGTAAGGACAGCAGCTGCCGATCCGGGAAAAGTTCAGAACATCAAAATCAAAACGGGAATAAAAGCGAATGGAAAGGAAAACTATGCTTCTGTCGCCTCGAGCGCCTGTGCAATGTCGTCTAGCAGATCCTGCGTATCTTCAATGCCGCAGGAGAAGCGGATCAGATCGCTGTATACGCCGGCTGCCTCCAGTTCCGCATCGGTCAGCTGACGATGCGTGGTGCTGGCCGGATGAAGAACGCAGGAGCGGGCATCGGCTACGTGCGTTTCAATAGCAGCGATCTTCAGGTTTTCCATGAATTTCTGTGCGGCTTCGCGACCGCCCTTCAGACGGAAGGAGACAACGCCGCATCCGCCCTCCGGAAGATACTTCTGAGCGAGCGCATGGTATTTGGAAGAAGGAAGCCCTGCGTATTCAACGCTCTTGACGGCTGGATGCTTTTCCAGGAATTCCGCCACCGCCTGGCCGTTTATCGCGTGCTGTTTCATGCGAAGATGCAGGCTTTCCAGACCCAGGTTCAAGTAGAACGCGTGCTGTGGCGACTGGATGGCTCCAAAGTCCCGCATGAGCTGCGCGGTGGCCTTGGTGATATAGGCACCTTCCAGACCGAAGCGTTCGGTATAGGTAATGCCATGGTAGGATTCATCCGGCGTGGTCAGTCCCGGATATTTCTCGGCATGTGCCGTCCAGTCGAATTTTCCGGAATCGACGATTGCACCGCCGACGGCAGCACCATGTCCGTCCATGTATTTTGTCGTGGAATGGGTGACGATATCCGCGCCCCATTCAAACGGGCGGCAGTGAATCGGAGTCGGGAACGTATTGTCCACAATCAGCGGCACCCCATGACGGTGGGCCGCATCCGCGAACTTTTCAATGTCCAGAACGGTGAGCGCCGGATTGGCGATCGTTTCGCCAAAGACAGCTTTCGTATTGGGACGGAACGCCGCATCCAGCTCTTCGGGGGAAGCGTCCGGATCCACAAAGGTGAAGTCAATGCCCATCTTGCGCATGGTGACATTGAAGAGGTTGTACGTTCCGCCATAAATGGATGTGGAGCAGACGACATGATCGCCGCAGTTGGCGATATTAAAGATCGCAAAGAAGTTGGCCGCCTGACCGCTGGACGTGAGCATCGCTGCACTGCCGCCTTCGAGGGCACAGATTTTGGCCGCTACCGAGTCGTTGGTCGGGTTTTGAAGCCGTGTGTAAAAGTAGCCTTCAGCTTCGAGGTTGAAAAGCGCGCCCATTTCATCGCCGTTTGCGTATTTGAACGTTGTCGACTGTACAATAGGAATCTGACGGGGTTCGCCGTTTCCCGGAGTATAGCCGCCCTGTACCGCAATGGTACCAAGACCTTGTTTTTTCATTTTCTTATCTCTCCTCAAGATTCCGCCAAACCCAGTAAAAATTCTGGCTGTTTGGGGATCTGTTACGATCAGCCTTCGCAAATCCGGTTCGGGCTCGATTTTGCATTAGGCAAAGCCGGAAACGATCTGCGCTGGACTGAGGATATTTCACAAACAAAGCGATTATTATAAAAGCTTTGCCTTCTTTTCCTAGATGTTTCAGAAAACAGCTTTCAAAATGCAGGCAAAGAGGGTATTTCAGCCGCCTGCGCCGGAAACAAAAACGAAAAAATAAAAGGAAAGCTGGAAACGGATCATAAACCGTATCCGGGATACATTTCAGTTCCGAAAAGCACGCAAATCCGAAAAACAATTCATGAAAAACAATACCTGAACGGGAAGATCAAAGAGAGACAGACTGGATACAAAATGGATCCGGACTGCTCCTTGCAGAAATGAAAAGCACGCGGCACGGCAGTCTTTTTGCGGGCGGAACCGTTCTAAGAAAGGAAGAAGAAAGATGAAGGAAGATTCAAATACCGATCCGATTCAGACGATAAAGTCGTCTGCGCAGAGAGATTGGAAACCCTTTGTGCACAGCGTCCTGAAACCGGCGGTTTGCGCCCTGAATCTGGAGGAGAAGGCGTACTGGATCCACGAAGAAGAAGATGAACTGCATTCCTTGACCAAGGGTTGGTCAAGGAATGCGGTTCATCTGTCGAAATATAAGGATTCCTATGAAGTCTGGGTACAGAACGAAGACGGCTTTCTTTCGCTGCGTACTTTTTCTGAACTGGATCAGGCGATCGAGGAATTTCTGTTTCGTTTCCAGCTGGAAGAACAGACAGCGGCCTTTCTGGAAAAACTGGCAGAGATCTGCGGGCAGTAAATGAATCCGTCAATCGGTGAAACGGGATCCAAAAAGGCAGAAACTGTCTGTGCAAAATTCAAAACGGGAGAGGGGAGAACTGGGACTGTGACCACACGAAAAAACCAAAACGCGCAATGCGTTCGAAAAGATCAGAACTCATCGGTTCAGTCCGACTCATCCCAAAGCAATATAGAAACGCCTGATCCCGTTCTGGAAGCTGTCCAGCCCTTCTGGTATGTCTATATCCTCTGCTGCAGAGACGGAACCTTTTATACGGGCAGCACCAATCGGCTTCTTCGCCGCCTGAAGGCGCATAACCAGAAAAAAGGCGCGCGGTATACGCGAAGCCGTCTTCCGGTCCTTCTGGTCTATCACGAAGTCTTTTTGAGCCGGCACGATGCCCTCAGCCGGGAATGGCACCTGAAACAGCTGAGCCGAAAAGAAAAGCTGGATCTTATCCTTTCGCAAAACGCGGTTCTCGTGGATGCAGACCGGACCGGCAGGTTGGGAAAGCCGGAAGAACGGCTTTGAAATGGACTGGAAACTGCTGAATATGCGTAAGGACTATAAATAAATCAAAAATATTTACCTAAACTTTTTTTCACTTTTTTTAAAAGAATTCCTTGCAATCTTCCAAGATATGGATTATCTTAAATGAGCGCATTGGGGTATAGCCAAGCGGTAAGGCAGCAGACTCTGAATCTGCCATTTCCGTGGTTCGAATCCACGTACCCCAGCCAAGCCAATTTACACGTCAGGTTAACCGCCTGGCGTGTTTTTTTTATCTTTCCAGAACGTGCGAAAGGACAGCGCGTTTTCTTTTGAGAGCGGACCAAAGAAACGGCTCGTTTCTTTTTCGCGCCATATGCGTAAAAACGGATCGGTCAGGACGTTTCGATAAAACAATACGGGTATGCTAGGGTGGAATTGTCCAGAAAGCGGCGACGATGAAATAGCCGACTGCAGGGATAAAGGAGATAACGCATATGATTACACCGGGTTCTGTCTTTTCCATTTTGAAAGACGATCAGCCAATCGATGGCTGCACCATTTCGCACGACCTTCTGCCAGACGCAAAAGGGATGGCCATCGTGTTTTCTCTTGGTGCCCAGACGGATATTTCTCCGGAAACCTATCGTCAGAACAAGCTGATCTGGGTGATGGACGGCGATCTGACGGTTCACACTTCGCAAACGGAAGTTGTACGACTGAACGCCCAGGACGCCTGCTGGACCGAGAAAAATGTTCCTGTGGGAACAGAAACCGAAAAAGGCGCTATTTATATAGAAATAGCGCCGGGAGATGCTGAATCCATGAATCTTAATCTTGCACCTGGAGAGGTTTTTAAACTCGCAGATCTGGTTCCGTACAAAAACGGATCCATTGTAAACCGGGATGTATTTTTCACACCGGGCATGAAACTGGTCGTCATGTCCTTTGACGAAGGCACCGGTCTTTCCGAGCACGCGGCGCCTGGCGAAGCTCTGCTCTTTGGGCTCGAAGGCGAAGCCACGGTAATTTATGAAGGGGTCGAGCATGTTCTTCATGCCGGCGAAGAAATTCTCTTTGCCAAAAACGGCCGCCACGCCATTCAGGTCAACGGCCCGTTCAAGATGGCTCTGCTCATGTGCCTGGAACCAAAACCGCTCTTTCAGAAATAAGCCGGTTCTGAGTAAAGCCGCAAAGTCGTTTGCAGAAGCGTCGAAGGACAATGCAGACGACAGGCCGAAGAATCTGATTTGAAACTTTCTATCCGAATTCGTTCATTCGTACGGACCGGCGAATTCGGATTTTTCTTTTTGAAAAACACGAAACGGCGCAGATCTGCGGATCTATTGATCACGCAGGCAAAACAAAAGCCCGAACAGATTCAATCTGACGGGCTTGCTTTCTTATGGTGCGGATGACAGGACTCGAACCTGCACGCCGAAGCACTAGATCCTAAGTCTAGAGTGTCTGCCAGTTTCACCACATCCGCATGACGACATTAAAACATGGATTCGCGCCGAACGCAAAATCTTAAAGACATAAGAACAATCTGGCAGAATCGCTTCTCTTTAGTGCAGAACACGGGGCATGGACAGTTCGTCGAGCTTTTCCTGTAAGTAATCCTGCAGTTTTTCGAGAAAATCATCGGATAATCCTGGAAGATTTTCGTCAAAATCACAGTTGATCATGACCTGTCGAACTTCCGTGTCCGTCTCTGCAGGCAGATCCATGGGGAAGACTTCCTCCGCATCCAGATCGGCGGGATGGAAATCGTGGGGGACAATCGAAATTTTTGACTCTGCATAAGGGTCTGCAAGTTCGTCCTGAAGGGACAGCAGAGCCTCAAGAATCGGCTGGGCAATGGATTCGATCAGTTCATCTTCAAAGCAGTCATAGTTGGTATGCATACCTTTGCTCCTTTATCATGAATTTCACTAAATCTGACTTCATTATAGAAAGAACATTCCCTTATGCCAATCGGCCGAACCGTCAAATCCGGATGAGCGGATCGCCCGAAAAAGACTGAAATTTATGGATTTAATGAATAAAACAATGAACAAAAGTTGACTTTGATAACGGATTCGAAAATGTAGGAATTCAGGACTTTTTTCATGCACGATCCAAAAGGGCTGGTAAAATATAGGCTCTTTGTTACCAGAAAACTGACTTTCCCGAACTTTAGTTTCGTCTTGCCAGACGGCCGTAAATCAAAAGGGCCTTTCGTATTTTGAAAAGATAAGGAAGACAGCCTTTGTATTTTGGTGCAGCAGGATGGGGGGGAAGCCGGCGGTATTGTGTGTTACAGTTAGAACGCAGGAGGTGTATGGGTATGTCCGATTCAGAACAGAATAAAAACCAGACTCCCGAAAATCCGGATTCTTCCTTTCCAAAGGATCAAAATGAAATTGATGATTATACGCAGAAACTGCTCGATAAGCAGGTAGAATATCTTCTCTTTCCCGAAGACGACAGCGATGTAACGACGTCGTCTCTCGAAGGAACCATGTCCGAAGAACAGCGGCGTGTCGCGGAAGAAACGATGCTTTCGGCGCTCGATCAGCTGCGCAAGGAACGCGGTCAGGTCAGTATCGAAGAAGAAGAAAACCAGTTTGCCCGCTCGCATCCCTCTTCCAGACCAAACAAAAAGCGCCATTCCAAAGGAAAGGCACAGGCTTCGAAAGGGGAAGATCTGGAGCCGAGCCGCTATGAAGTTAAGAAAGATACGAAAGAGGAAGGCGCTGCGAAAAAGCCGGCCTCAGCCGTTCCGTTTTATAAGACGACCAAATTCAAGGTCATCCTTGCCGCCGTCATCGTGCTTGGCGTTCTCTTTGGCGCTTATGCCTGGAAAGTCACCGTATATGATCCGGCCCATGTAGCCAGCGTCGATCAGGACGCAGCCTACAAGCGGCTTGTGAACTATGCGGATGAATTCTCGATGATGTCGGATGCCCAGAAGCAAAATCTGGTCAATCTCGAAAACGACTACAACTCGCTCCCGGCGGCCAAGAAAACGGAAATCGATGAGTACTTCCTTAATCCAAAGCACACCGGCAAATCCTTTACGGATCTGCTTGCGGAAATGAAGGACAATACACTTTCCGTGGATAATCCGGAATTTGCGGATCTGCTTTCGTTCGCCCAGGGCTTTAACGCGGCAGACGAAGCAACGCGCGCCACCATTGTGGATAAAATCGACGTCTTTAACGCGCTCGAAGAAGATGTGCGCAACAAAATCGATGAAGCCATGAAAGTCACCACCGGCAAAACGTTTACTCAGGTGTATAACGACTACGTATCGGGACAGCCGATCAGCGAAAATCCTTCTGATCCAGCTGCACAGCCCGCAGACAATACGGATGCCCTTCAGGCACAGCTCGATTCCCTGCGTACAGACCGGGACAATTACGCGCAGTTTCTGGCCGAAGAAGGTCTGAGTATCGATGACATTCTTCAGCAGTACGATGCCCAGATCGCCGACCTCCAAAGCCAGCTTGGTCAGTAGAAGCCGACAGAACAGACAAGATAATACAGAGATGAATGAATACGAAGGATCAAAACGGATGGTTTCCGCAGAGATCCTTCTTTTTTTTGATGCCCGGCTCCTCCAGAAGTCCCGAGCAGATCGTTCCTTTAGGAAGGAATTGAAATTTTCGTTTTGATTCTGAAATTCCTGTGCTACAATAGCAGGGCGCCGACGTAGCACAGCTGGTAGTGCAACGCACTCGTAACGCGTAGGTCGTAGGTTCAAGTCCTATCGTCGGCACCACTTTGAAACCATCAGGCAGCTTTCCATTGCGGAGAGCTGCCTTTTCTTTATGTCGGAAATGATTTTGTGCAGGTTTGCGGTTCGTATAACCGGGCATGAAAACACGAATCCATAAGTCGCATCCAAAGCGATCCATTTTTAAGAGATATAAGAGATACAGGAACTCCAGCCTGAACAATTTTCTTTCCAGACGCTCCAAGACGGTTTCAAAACAGAAAATCCGGAACCCAGCTCCTGTATCTGGACCGATTTTTCTGCAGGCGTTTCGGAAAAAAGAAATCTGCCTTCTGATGGCTGGGGCCATCAGCCTTGGTCCGTGCGGAGAATGGCTGCCAAAAGAAGCGGTCAGCCGGCCGTTTTTGACAGCCGCTCAATCTCTTGCGACAGATCAAAACTGCTCCGCCCTAGGATCTTCTCTGGAAAAAAGCTTCGCCTTGAACTCCGAACAATTAGAAACTGCAGGCAATCCGGATGAGGACCCATTGAATAATCCATCGGAGGGTCCCGCAAAAAATGCAGAAGCAGAGAATTCTCTCGCTTCCGAAGATTTCGATCTGCCTTCTCAGCTGGTTCTGCGTCTTTTGCGCGGTTTGCGTGAAGACCTTTTTGAAAAACTGCGGCGAAATGAGGAAGGGCTGAAACGGATCGAAAAGAAAGTACAGGCGCTCAATCGCCGACAGGAAGAACAGAACCGTCTGGAAAACATCCAGAACGAAATGCGTGAGCAGACGATCCGTCTGCGCAGGCTGGATCGTCTGTTTCAGTCTTTACAGGAACGCCTCGCACCTGCGCAGCCGGAAAATCATGAAGAAGCGATAGAGGAAGCTCTGCTTCATACGGCAGGCAGTCAGATTCAGCTTCCGGCTTCGCGTCCTTCTGTTTTAGACGAACAGGTTTCCATTTCGAATAATTCGGTCTCTATAACGAAGCGAGAAGCATCTTCTGGTGAACGGAACGATGCAGGCGATTTAAACGAGCCGCAGCTCGAGTCCTCTTCATCTTCCGCTTTGCTGCCGGATCCAGCAGCCGAATCATCTCAAACAGACCAGACCGAAAGCCGAGAGAAAGCTCCCCGCCAATACAAAGACGACTTTGATCCGAGCAGACTAAAGACTCCGATCGACGGATCTGGAGGAATGGCTGGATGGAGTCTTCCAAATTCTTCTGTTCCGCTCGCCAGAGAAAACGAGGCAGTTCCCCATAAGAAAGCACAGCCTGTGCTGGAGCCGTCTGCTGCGTCTGCCCAGAGTCAAAAAAATATGGAGGGCGGATTTTCCAGAGCCTGCCCGGCTTACGACTATGAAGATGAATTTCTCAAAGACCATGGCGACAGCCTTCGCCTTCAAATGCCTGCCAAAGGCGTAATCTCTGCCGGGACCTGGGCGTATCCTTCTGGACAGATGCATCTGGGCATGGATCTGGCTTTGAATATGTATACGCCAATTTATGCGCCGACCGACGGCGTGATTGTGTACGCCAATGCCCCTGTGGGAGACAGCGGCGGGTATCTGGGAAACTGGATAGGCTATCCAGCCGGAGCGGGGAATTCGCTCTGTATGATCGGGATCACCGAAGACGGTCTTTTTGGAATTACCTTTGCCCACCTCTCATCGAACCTTTACGTTCGTGCCGGTCAGCAGGTCCGTCAGGGAGACCTTCTGGCCAAATCGGGCAATACGGGAAATTCCACCGGTCCGCATACCCATATCGAGCTGTTTCGAATCAAAAGCTCGTTTGAAGACGTCGCGTCTTACTTTTCCTCTACGGCGGATTTTGCGTTTGGCTGCGGCTGGAACGCACCGGCGACGTGCTCCAGATACGCCTGCCGCGTCCGGCCGGAACAGTATTTTTCCCGCTAAAGGAAATCTATAGACTGTCAGAAATCTGAACACGGAGGCCATCTGAAAACGAAGGCCTTTCTTGTCGTTTAAAAGATAAAAAGTCATTTAAAATGAACGAAGCTATGGGCTCGATACAATGAGGACAGGAAGAGCAGCGCGCATATTTCGAGTAAATTCACAATTATTTGACAAACTCGAAGATTTATTTCACTTTGTTCAAGGCTTGAAGACAAATACAGCGCGTATTCGGTTTATACGCCGTACGCATTTTTGTCCAATTGCTTCAGGAAAGGAGAGATCGTCCTATGGAACAGCTTGAATCCTTATATGAAAAACGAATGCGAACTTTACTGGGTGACGAATTTGATGCCTACCAGAACAGTCTTTCGACTCCGCTTTATCAGGGACTTCGCATCAGTTCCTCCAAGCAGGATCCACAGATCACCCGGAAAAGTCTGCCGTTTCTTTCGGAGGTGTCGCCGTTTGCGGATCATACCTGGTACATCCATCAGAAAGCGGGACTAACGCCGGAACACTTGCAGGGGCTGATTTACCTGCAGGAACCGTCCGCTTCCGGTGCCGTTTCCATTTTGAATGTGCAGCCGGACGATACCGTTCTCGATTTGTGCGCCGCGCCCGGAAGCAAGAGCACGCAGATCGCGGAGAAACTTGGCAGGAACGGATTTCTCGTTTCCAATGAGATCGATCCGAAACGAGCGCAGATTCTGGCTGGCAATCTGGAACGCATGGGCGCGGAAAACGTCTGTGTGACCAATATGGACAGTCCGTCGATCTGCTCGCAGACGGAAGGTCTGTTTGACAAAGTTCTGGTCGATGCGCCGTGCTCGGGCGAGGGCATGATGAAAAAGCATGAAATCGCCCGCGACGACTGGTCGATCGAAAACGTTCTGCTTTGCGCGGCCAGACAGAAGGACATCCTGAAAGAAGCCTGGAAGGCGCTTAAACCTGGCGGCGAACTCGTCTATTCCACCTGCACGTATGCGCCAGAGGAAAACGAGGGGAATGTCGCCTGGCTTCTTTCCACGTTTGAAGATGCAAAACTTCTTCCGGTCGATGTGATCTGGGGAAGAGAAGGCTTTGCGACAAATGGACTGGATGCTTCGAAAGCCGCTCTGGTTCGCCGCGTCTTTCCCATGGATGGCGGGGAAGGCCACTTTATGGCGCGCTTTATGAAAACGGGCGAGTCCGAAGAAAGTGCTGAACCAGTCAGCAGCTCTCGAAAAAAGGGGAAAGGGTCAAAGGGCCTCTGGCTCTCTGCAGACAAGCTGCCTAAGGAAGTCGCTTCCTTTCTGGATGAACAGCTAGAAGCCGATGAGCGCGGCGTATGCGGCTATTCGTTTTATCACGTGATCGAGCGAAAAGACGAAAGTCTGGTCTTTGGGATGAATCATCCGTTTCTGAATCTGAAAAAGGGAAAGGTGATTCGTCAGGGCGTTTTAATCGGCAGCGTGCTGCGCAAACGCTTTGAACCGGATTTCGCCTTTTATCTGAGTGAAACGGCCGCCCGTCATCTGAAAACGAAAACGGAAACCTTGCTCGAAGAAATGGATGCATATTACCATGGTCAGCAGCTTCCGCTTCAGGCGCCTGCCGGCTTTCGCGCGCTGTGCTATCAGGGCATTCCTTACGGCTTTGGAAAAAGCTCAGCCGGCCGTATTACCAACAAGCTTCCCAAAGGCCTTCGGCTTCTGCCGGGTTCCGCCATTTTAAAAGGCGGCAAAACGGAAGACGATCCAGCAAAGGCGTAAAACGCGAGAAAATCTGGACAGCCGGCGGTTTTGAGGTGCGTCACAAACCGCATACAGACTGCTCAGAAAAGATTCAGAACAGCCGGCGAACCCCTCCGGCAAGCTTTCCAGTTGCAGTGAGTGAACGGACGTCAGAAGGCGGAAATTCAGAACGATCTTTTTCTTCTTTTCTGAGCAAGCCATTCGAATATGGAAGGCTTTCTCAAAAAACCGAAGGAAGAGGAGAGTACAAAAAAACCCGAAGCTGAGCTGGTTCGCTTCCAAAAAGCACGTCAGAATACAGGCTTTTCCATTGCAAAATACAGACGGACGAAAACGCGTCCAATGTTTGAACGACTAGTCCTTTCCCCCAAAGACATCGCCTTTTTGGTCAGAAAACGAGCGGCGCGGTTAGAGGGTCAGCCCGTTTGAAAGAGCCAAAACCCTGACTTAAGATTTAAATACTTATTAAATAAGATGAGTTGCTTAACTGAACAAGGAATTTATGATTCCTGCCTTCGTTTTGGTTTTGTGCAGTTCTGAGGATTTCATCCATGCACAGACGATGGGTTCCCAGAACGCCCCAAAAATCGAAACGAAAAACCGTCAGAGACAGGAGACGGTCTTGGTCTGGTAACAAACAAGAAAAATTCTGTCGATAAGAAAAGAAACAGAGGTATACCAACGTGAATTCATCCCCCAACCAAAACGGCACGCTGCAGTCCGATCCTGTTATGCCAAAAGATGCAAAACATCTTGAACCCAAAAAGAAAAAGATATTTACAAAGCACAAAGCGTATCAGTATTTTCTGCTGATCGTCGGCAGCATTCTTTTTCCAATTGGCGTCAACGTCTTTATTTCCCCCTGGAAATTCAATACGGGCGGCCTGATCGGTATCGCCCAGATCGCTTCGCAGATGATCTGCGGTTCCGTAAAGCTGTCCGGTCTTTTTAACACCCTGATGAACATCCCGCTGTTCATCCTGGCCTGGAAAGCCTTAAGCAAGAGCTTCCTTTTCAAAACGATTCTTTCCATTCTGATTCAGTCGACTCTGCTTTCTTTCTTAAGCGTTCCAACAACCCCGATCTTCGCGGATCCGCTCACCAACGTTATCTTTGGTGCGATCCTTGGCGGTCTTGGCATCGGTCTTTGCCTGCAGTCTGCGGGCAGCGCAGGCGGTCTGGATATTCTCGGCGTCTATTTCTCGGTAACCAAACCCGGATTCTCCGTCGGCAAGATTTCCTACATCGTTAACGCGTTCGTTGAACTGTTCGCCATTTCGATCTACGGTCTGGAAAACGCTCTGTATTCCACGCTGTTCATCGTCATCATGTACTTTGTCAGCGACCAGGTACACCTGCAGAACATTTCGATGACAGCTATGATCATTACCTCGAACCCCGAACTGAAACACGTTATTCTCGATCGAATCCACCGCGGCGTAACCTGGTGGAAAGGCAACGGCGCCTATACCGGCGACGACAAGGAAATTCTTCTCTGCGTCATGAACCGCTACGAAGTCCGTTACATGAAAAAGCTGATTCAGGAATACGATCCGAAAGCTTTCCTTCTGCTCAACCGGACCAAGGCAGCCCTTGGAAATTACGAACGCCGGTTAATGGAATAATCCTGTTTTTGAAAGCTGTAGCGAATCAAATGCTTGTTTATCGTTTTTGACAAATTTGTAATTATTAACATTTACAAGGGCAGAAACTGGATAAAATAAATGGTGATCATTGTCAAAGGGCAGCCGGACGACTGCCTTTTGACCCATACAAGGATCCAGCAGAACTGGATCACGGAGGAAACATTTTATGATTATTCAAAGCCGTAGAGTATGGGTCGTTGATACTTTCATGCCATGCCAGATCAAGACGAATGGCGAAAAGATTGAAGCGATTCTCCCTTACGAAACCCTGCCTGTTGACGAAGACTATGGCGATCTGCGCATCGTTCCTGGCTTCATCGATCAGCATACCCATGGCGCCTATGGATGGGACACCAATGACGCTACGGAAGAAGGCCTGCGCAACTGGATGAAGAACATCGTTCGCGAAGGCGTTACCGGCATCCTGCCGACAACCATCACCCAGTCTGAAGAAGTTCTGACGGCTGCGGTTAAGAACGTCGCCAAAGTCGTACGCGAAGGCTACGAAGGCGCTGAAATTCTCGGTATCCATTTCGAAGGTCCGTACCTTGATCAGGTGTATAAGGGCGCTCAGCCGGAACAATACTGCGTAAAACCGGACGTAGAACAGTTCAAGCGCTATTACGAAGCTTCCGATCATCTGATCAAGCTGATCACCATGGCCACCGAACATGACTGCGACTATGAACTGACTCACTTCTGCGTGGATCACGGCATTGTAGTCAGCCAGGGTCACTCCGGAGCCACCTATGAACAGGCACTGCTTGGCGTAGCCAACGGCGCGATGTCCATGACGCATGTCTACAACGGCATGACCAAATTCCATCACAGAGAACCAGGACTGGTCGGTGCAGCGTTCCGCTTCAGTGACGTATACGGCGAACTGATCTGTGACGGAAACCATTCCACAAAAGAAGCGATCTTCGACTTCTACAAAGCCAAAGGTCCAAACTTCGCCATCATGGTTACTGACTCCCTGATGGTTAAATCTCTGCCGACTGGAACTAAGGTTCTCTTTGGCGGAAACGAAATCGAACTGATGCCGGACGGATCCGCTCACCTGACATCCACAGGCGGACTTGCCGGTTCCACACTGAACGTAAACAAAGGTCTGAAAGTTCTTGAAGAAGCCGGGGTTCCATGGCTTTCCGCCATCAACTCCGTAACGATCAACCCGGCTACTCTGCTTGGCGTCAACGATCGCAAAGGCTCCATCCAGGCCGGAAAGGACGCTGACCTCGTCGTTCTCGATCCGAACTACGACGTAGTCATGACCTACACCAAAGGAAAGAAGGCATTCTAGTGAAGTATTACCTGCAGACCATCGATCCCGCTGAATTTCTCGAAGTCAATCAGGCGATTACCCTGAGCGGTGTCTATACCGAACCCATGGATTTTTCAAGATCGAATAAAAACGTCAAGGAGACGCTGAATTCGCTTCTTGAAGTCATGAGCGAAAGCCAGAATATCCTGCTCTATTCAATCGCTCCCAGCTTCCGCAGCATTCTTGAAGAGGGAAGACACCTGCAGGCATTCTCACCGCGTCTGATTCCCGTGGTCACTGCGGATTCCCAGGGCTACATGACCCTCAAAGCCGCGCATACGCTTCATATTCCGACAGCCTGCGGCCGAATCTTTACCCTCGAACAGGCGATGGCCTCCATGCATAACCAGGCGTGGCTGACCATTCTGGATCTTGAAAAGATTTCCCGCTTTGCACCAATTGAAGGCCTCGTTGAAGACGTCCTCAATACGGCTGGTGCCTATTCGCCCAACGAAGACTATGATCCTGATCGCGTTCTGGTCGTCGTTTCCGATTCCAGTCAGTTCCATATGGCCATTCAGGCCGGCGCCCAGAATATCTGCGCTCCGAAAAGCGTCTTCGATCAGATGCTGTATTCGCCTCTGACCAAGTCCGAATCCGTGGCAGCCAGAGATGAATGGATCGTCACCTATGCCCGCATGGAAGTTCTGGATGATGACCAATCCAGCGATGATGAAGAGGAATGAAGTGTACCCCATGTCAAGGACACGATAATTAGAGAGAACCCTTTGTTCGG
>NZ_CAPAEZ010000043.1:0-21324 GCF_948576815.1 uncultured Allobaculum sp. | reverse complement strand
GATGATGGGTATTTCTTTCTTAAGATCATCGATGCTTCAAGAAACCCATCAATCAAGAATCCCAAATCCCACAAAATTTTTCATTGAACCAAAAGAAAGAGGGAAGGGCGGGCAGGTGACACCAGCCTTACAGGGATGCAAGGCAAACTAAAGGCGAAGCCATGAATCCCGCAATTTGATCATGCTAAACTTAGGACACAGCCAGATAAGACGCTTAAAATAAAACTTCCCGTTTTATAAAACGGGATAGGACGATCGGTTTCCTGTGAAAAACGGGGATAGATCTGGTTGCACTAAAGGAGGCGATAAGATTGAAAAAGCTTCTGAAATGGGTTCTCAGCCTGACCGTGTTTGCAGCGCTGGCGGGAACCGTGATCTTCTTTGGCATGGGAATCTATACCGCCAATGAATTTGAATCCAGAGAATCTCTCTCTTCGCTGGTGGATCGGGCCGAGGCAATGCCCGGCTATACGCCCTACGAAGAAGTTTCCCCTATGCTGTATCAGGCGACGATTGCGGTCGAAGATGCGCATTTTTATAGTCATCAGGCGGTGGATCTGAAAGCGCTGATTCGCGCAGGCCTTTCCCAGATCGTCCCCTGGATGCCTAAATCGGGCGGTTCCACGATCGATATGCAGACGGTGAAAAACCTGTATGGACAGTATGACGGTACCCCGGTATGGAAAGCCGGTGAAATCGTACTGGCGACCCGTCTCGATAAAATCTGCACGAAAGATCAGATCCTTTCCCTCTATGTGAACATCATTAACTATGGAAACAACTTCCATGGCATTCGCCAGGCAGCCAACGGCTACTTTGGCGTCGAACCGTGGGAGCTGACGGACGCGCAGGCGACACTGCTGGCAGGAATTCCGCAGTCGCCCTCGGCGTTAAACCCGCTCGTTCATTTCGATGCTGCCAAAGCCAAACAGGAAATTGTTCTGCGGGCGATGGTTCGCAACGACATGATTACCCAGGAGCAGGCGGATGCGATTTACGAGCAGGACTGCGGCATCGACCAGTATATCGAACCGGCTTCTGCAGAAGAAACGATGGATTATTCGATCGTTTCCCTCGATGAACCGGAACCGCAGATGGCGCTTCCTGTCTGGATGGCGTATGCCGATCCATCTCTGCTGCAGGCGGCGACCCTGGCGTAGCCAGCTCCGTTCTGTATTTGATTTTTTGCGGTCTTTCCATACCGCAATTTGCCACACCGCATTCGATTTCCCTGTCCGTTTTGGTCTTTCCATTGGAAGGGTAGAAAAGGATTGAAATCCATCAAACAGAAATATCGAACAGCGCTTCTGAATCCAAAAAGCAGGAACGCTGTTTTTCTTTGGCGCGTTCTGGAAGGACCTTGATCAGGACGGTGCCTTTTGAAGAAATAGAGGGGCTGTTTCGGCAAGGTTCTATCTATTTCTATGGATCGGACAGGCGATAATTCACAAATGACTTAAGCGAATCCGGAGATGGTTCTGAGAAATTACTGGATTTAATCCGAAAGGCAGGATCGGTAAAGCGAGTAAGACTGAAAAAACCAATCGGTCTGGTTTTACGCAGAAGTGATCAAAACCCGATCGGTTTTGTGGGTTTCTCGATCTTTTTCAAATGGAAGGCCGCAAACGTGATTCAATAAAGCGGACTGGCCTGAAAAGTCGGCCATCGTTTTAGGAGGTTGGATTGTTTCATGAATAAGAAAACCGCGAACCTGCTCTGCCTGCTGATCGGCGTGATCTGGGGCGGGGGATTTATTGCTACGGATTTCGCGTTAAAGACATTTACACCGTTTCAGATGCTTCTCATTCGATTTGCCGGGGCAGCGCTGCTCGCCTGGATTCCAGTTCTGGTCAAACGGGAAAAAGTACAGAAGGAAGCCAAGAAAACGGGTCTGATTTCGGGATGCTTTCTGTACATCGCCTTTGCGCTGCAGACGTTTGGCATCAATCTGACCGAACCGGGAATGAACGCGTTTCTGACGTCGGTCAATGTGGTTCTCGTTCCGTATCTGGCCTGGATTGTCTGGAAACAGAAACCGGATGGGCTCGTTCTTTGCGCCTCTTTAGTCTGCATGGCGGGCATCGGCTTTCTTTCCTTGAGCAGCGGCAGCTTCGGTCTTCGCTGGGGCGATCTGCTTTCGCTGGGCTGTTCGGTTTTCTTCGCGGCACAGATTGTCGCGCTTGGCCGGTCCGAACACCTTTCGGTTGCGGTTGTCAACGCGCTGCAGCTAAGCACCGCGGCGGTTCTGGCCATTCCGTTTGGTCTGCTTGAACCGTGGCCGGCGCAGATTTCGATGGAAACGATCGGTTCTCTGGCGTATACAGTCTGCCTGTCGACATTCCTGTGCTATCTGATGCAGACGACGGCGCAGAAATACACATCCTGCGCGGCGGCTTCCATTTTAATGGGGACGGAAAGTCTCTGGGCCAACATTTTCAGCTTTCTGATTTTGCATCAGGTTCCGTCCGTCATGATGGTAACCGGCGGCCTGCTGATCTTTACAGCCATACTCATGGTCGAAGGACGCGGCTGGATCGAGTTGCATCTGCTTAAAAAGAAGATCAATCCGCCAACCCAGACCAGCATTTAAAAGGTCGGGCAGCTTCCGTTGCTTCGTACTCCTGTCTGTCTTTTTAAAAGGCTGAAACGCGGAATTCTGGAGACGTTTTCCATGTTTTTGATTTTGGGCACATGTCGTTTGGGCATGCGCTTTTTTACACCCTTTGGGCAAACGACAAAAAGCCGTTCGTTCGCCTGTCTATACTGAAACCAGAAAGAAGGGCCTATTATGCTCAAGTCCTATAAATACAATGGAAAAGAAGCACTTCACCTTTCGGATGTTTCCTGTCAGGCGGGTGCGTATAAGAAAAAGAAAGAGGAAATCATTGCCCGAACGGCCGCCAACCAGCTTCAGATCCAGCAGCTGCAGGATAAGCTGTATGCGGATGGAAGCGCCGGTCTGATCATTTTGATTCAGGCGCGGGATGCCGCAGGCAAGGATGGAACGATCAAGCATGTCATGAGCGGTGTCAATCCGCAGGGCGTGGATGTCTACAGCTTTAAATCCCCGACACATGAAGATCTTTCCCACGATTTTCTCTGGCGCTTCAATAAGGCACTGCCGGCTCGGGGCAAAATCGCTATTTTCAATCGCTCATACTATGAAGATGTGCTGATCGTTAAAGTGCGTGAGCTCTGGAAAAACTACAACCTGCCGGCTTCGATTAAAAATAAGGATATTATTGAACGCCGCTATTCTCAGATTTGCGGCTTTGAGGAATACCTGTACCAGAACGGCTACCAGATTGTAAAAATCTTCCTGAACGTTTCCGCGAAGAAACAGAAAGAACGCTTTTTGGAACGCATCGATCGACCGGAGAAAAACTGGAAGTTCTCCGAAGCCGATCTTTCGGAACGGGCCCTGTGGGACGATTACACGCACGCTTACGAAGACGCGATCAACGTCACCGCGACCAAGCACTGTCCGTGGTATGTCATTCCGGCAGATCAGAAATGGTTTGCTCGCTATCTCGTCAGTGAAGCGATCTTAAAAGCGCTTGAGAACATCGATCCGAAGTATCCGCAGCTATCCAAGGAACAGATCGACCGTCTCGCGTTTTACAAGCAGGCTCTGCTCAATGAGAAAAACGGGCAGGAAGCCAAAAGCTTTGTCGCCGATGCCGATGAAGTCAAAGCGGCCGATGAAAAAGTTACGGACGATCTGAAAGAACAGAAATCGCTCAACGCGTAATCCAGTTTGGATATAGAAAAAAACAGCGAGTCCATCGTTCGAAGAATATCTTTGATCCGGGACTCGCTTTTTCTCTGGGAAAGCGAAGAGGAGGGAAGATCCGCTTTCAGAAAACAGTCCGAGAAGGCGGTAAAAGCAGACAGAAAGTGGAGGGAGAAATACAAAGAAATACAGTAGAAGATCCGGTTTTGCGTTTCATATTCCTGCTGGATTCATAGGAAAACAGATCCGAAAACGAGGGGATTCATGCAAGCGCATTCACGAAAGAAAAATCCCATAAAACTGCAAAGTTTTGGGATTTTTCAAGGTGTACGGTTTCGATTCGCATTGTACGAAAACACGATTCTTCCTATACTTTGAGCAATTACAGGAAAGTTGAGGAAAAATAAATCATGAGTTCTGCTGCTGCATTCCTGGCCAAAAAGGACGTTCAGATTTCTGCCAAACGGTATGGAATCGATGCCCTTTCCGCCATGGCCCAGGGACTTTTCGCCTCTCTGTTAATGGGAACCATTCTTAATACGATGGGAACCCTGCTCAATCTGCCGATTCTCGCGGAAATCGGCTCGTACGCGACGGCGGTCAAAGGGCCGGCGATGGCCGGAGCCATCGGCGTTTCCCTTCACGCGCCAAACCTTGTACTGTTTTCGCTCCTTGCGGTCGGCTATGCGGCGGACGCCCTAGGCGGAGCCGGCGGTCCGCTTGCAGTTTACGTGGTGGCGGTCATCGCCTGCGAATGCGGCAAGCTCGTTTCCAAGGAAACCCGTGTCGATATTCTCGTTACGCCCTTCGTTACAATCTGCATCGGTGCTCTGCTTTCGATTGCCTTCGCGCCTGCGATCGGCAGCGGGGCGACCGCGCTTGGCGGCATGATCATGTGGGCTACCGAACTTCAGCCCTTTTTAATGGGTGTCATCGTTTCGGTACTGATGGGCATCTTCCTGACGCTGCCGATCAGTTCGGCCGCAATCTGTGCTGCGCTTTCGTTAACCGGTCTGGCTGGCGGCGCTGCCCTGGCTGGCTGCTGCGCGCAGATGGTCGGATTTGCGGTCATGAGTTTCGCGGTCAATAAATGGTCCGGTCTTTTTGCCCAGGGGCTGGGAACTTCGATGCTGCAGATGGGCAATATCGTACGCAAGCCAGTCATCTGGCTGCCGACGATTCTGGCCAGCGCCATTACCGGTCCAATCGCCACCTGCCTGTTCAATTTACAGATGAACGGCGCCGCCATTTCTTCTGGCATGGGCACCTGCGGTCTGGTCGGACAGATCGGCGTATTCACCGGCTGGATGACGGAAATTTCCGAAGGCCTTCGTGCTTCCATCGGTTTCATGGACTGGACGGCACTGATCCTGATTTCGTTCATTCTTCCCGCCATCTTCACGCTGCTCTTCCATCATCTGTTCTTAAAACTTGGCTGGTACACCAATGAAGATCTCAAGCTTGACGTCTGATCGACAGCGATTGCTATACCATCCAGTTCTGGATGGAATTCCGTATGGAATTCACTCTGGTCGGATCCTTCACGCATGATTTTGCCAGTTTACTCTTATTCAATATTCAATTCAGACACATAAAAAGCCGGGTTGTCCGGCTTTTCTTTTTGGGCTCTGAAGATAGCGGTATCGGTATTCGATTTCGTTTTATTCCTGCCGGGGACGAACGATTTGGACATGGCTTCCGGGCGGGGAATTGGCCTGTGCTAAAATCTGTATATGTTTAAAATCAAGCAGAAAAACGACTGGGCGATCGATATTTCTCTGCATATCCCGCTGCCCTCGTTTGCAATCCAAATTACCAAAAACGCGACCGAATCCGAAGTCGACTTGAATACCCCGCTGCATCGAACATCCGCGAAAGTCATGAGCGATTCCCATTCGGTATCCACCGAATTCCGTCAGGAAAGCGGTCCTGTGGCACAAGCCGGCGCTTCTTCCGCTTCTTCCCAATCCGCCGAATCGACGGCTTCTTCTTCTGCATCGTCTGCCTCGTCTTCGGCAGACCAGGAACAGAAAAATGGCGACCAATAGCACGAATTCATCTTCCAGTTCCACAAAGCTCGTTTCTTCGGGGGAGCGCTTTGCTCAGATTGTCAAAGTCTTAAGCCGGCACCATGTCCAGCAGGGCATCACCCCAGTTAAGCTGCGCGAGATTTTTGAAGATCTCGGACCGACGTATGTCAAACTGGGCCAGATCATGTCTTCGCGTACGGATCTGCTGCCTAAGGAGTATGCCAAGGAACTGGAAAAGCTGCGCTCGGATGTGAATCCGATGCCGTATGCGGTGGTCAAGGAAGAAATCGAAAGGGCGTATGGAAAGCCGATCGATCAGATCTTTTCGTACATCGACGAAAAGCCCTTAGGTTCCGCCAGTATGGCCCAGGTCCATGAGGCGATCACGCCAGATGGAGACAAAGTCGTCATCAAAGTGCAGCGGCCGGGCATTTACGAACAGATGCAGGTCGATGTCAAAATGATGAAAAAAGCCGCAAAGCTGATTTCTCTCGATCAGGTCATTTCCGGTCTGGTCAATCTCGATGACGTCATCGACGAGTTCTGGAAAACGGCGCAGGAAGAAATGAATTTCCGTCATGAGGCGGCCAACGCGATTCGCTTTGGGGCGGAAAACGATGCCGTTCCTTACCTGCATATCCCGAAAATATATTCGCAGTATACGAGACAGAACATGCTGGTGATGGAAGAAATCGACGGCATCGAAATCGACAACTATCCGGCACTTGAAGAAGAAGGCTATTCCCGTAAGGAAATCGCGATGAAACTGGGCATGAACTTCATTGACCAGGTTATTGAGCACGGCTTTTTCCATGCGGATCCGCATTCAGGAAACCTGAAAATTGTCGACGATAAAATCGTCTGGCTTGATTTTGGCATGATGGGCGAGCTGACGCGCGGACAGGCCCAGCAGATGAGCGAAGCACTGGACGCGCTGGCGCAGCGCGATCTGCCACGTCTTTGCGACGCGATTCTCAATATTGGCATTCCGCCGGAAGATCTCGACTACATCGGCTTTTCCAACGCGCTTGAAACGTATTTAAACCGCTACATCAACCAGTCGTTTTCAGATCTGGACCTGGGAGTGATGGTGACGGAGGCCATTGAAATCTGTCAGCGCTATTCCATACGGCTGCCAAGCTCGATTACGATGCTTGCCCGGTCGATGGTGACCATTCAGGGGACGCTCAAAGATCTCGACGATCAGGTGAATATGCTGGAATACATTTCCAGCGAAGGAAAAACGCTTGATCAGATCGACTGGAACAAGGAAATCAGCACCTTCTTAAAGGAAAGCTATGCGGGACTGAAGGCGCTCACGCACATGCCGGTTCGGCTGGATCGAACGTTATCCTTGCTGCAGAAAGGCCGTCTTCAGGTCGGCATCAAAATTTCGGATCTCGATCATCTGATGCCCCAGATCAGTCATCTGGTGGACCGCCTTGTCGTCTGCATTCTCATTGCGGCGCTGCTGATGGGCAGTTCCATCATTTGTACGACGGGCATGAAACCGCAGCTGCTTGGCATTCCGGTGCTGGGTCTGGCGGGATTCTTTATTTCGTTCTGCCTGAGCCTGTGGCTCTTTTACAAAATGCTGTTCAATCGAAAAAACGGAAACCGGCTGTTCTAGCCGGTTTTTCTCTGCCTTCTCGATTTGGTTCTTCGCAATCTGTCCGAATTGTACTGGATCGCGTCTGGATTTTCGACTTGGCCGTATTTGATGCTTTGGAGGTGTCCTGGTCTGGCCCGGTGCATGGCGAAAATCGGGAAAGAATTGTGTCTTTGATCAGTTTCCAAAACAATGGGTATCCCATGGGGATGAAAATTTTGTCAAAAACGGCGGAAAATGTCTTGCCATTGCGGATTGTGACAACGAAAATGGATAAATACGCGATTGCTTTTTGACCGTACCGGCTTTCTTGAATCCATAGGGTTCTGTAAGTGAAATTTCCAAACCGCACCCGTCGATAGGATCGACAGCCTGGCACTTTGTGCAGACAGGGAAGAATGATCGATTCATATTGTTCGAACGTACTGAACGAGTTCATTTCCGGAGGCAAAAACCAATGGATAAAAGATGAGAACAGGCACAATTCCTGGTGAAATTTCAATATTCGAAAAGCGTTTTCACCTTTCTGTGCCCAAGTACGCAACAAGTTGCTAATATATTCGGTAACAAGTTGCCAATCAGGAGACAACTATGAATTCGGAAGAAATGATCAAAAAACTGTACGGCTCAGCAGAAACCCAGAAAATGTTTATCTTCTGTATGCTGCTGATTACCGCCAACCGGCTCCAGACGCTGTTTGATCAGTCCGTTCCCGACCTTTCCCTGAAACAGATCATCCTTCTGGCGATCGTTCGCTATTCCAAGGAACCGATGACCTTTACGCAGCTTGCTAAATTACTGGGCTGTTCCAGACAGAATGTCAAAAAGCTGGCCGATGTGCTGGTGAAAAAAGGCTATGTCACGCTGCAGCCAAACCCGGAAGATCAGCGCTCCGTCTGCCTGTATCCAACCGATCAGGACGGCGCGTTCCACGACAGCTACTTCCCAGTCTGCCCGCAGGAGCGTGAAGCGCTGTTTGAAATTTTTACGGACGAAGAAGTCGAAACGCTCTTTCATCTGCTCCATCGGCTCCAGAACCGGATCGATGAAATCGAGGAAGAAATGGAAAAGGAAGCCGATTCGTAAAAAGACAGAACCGGGTAAAAAGGCTTTTTTCAGAACCAGACTCTGGAAATAGCCGGTTTCTTCCTGCACCAGAAAACGGGGAATCTTCTGCCCCAGGAAAAAAGGAAACCGGAATCCAAAAGCCTTTCCTTAAAAGAGTAGAAAAGGATGCGACGGATTTTTCCTGAAACAGGAAAACAGGGAAATGATCCGCCCGAACAGGAATTTCGTATTACAGGAAAAAGTTATGAAAACAGCTGTCATTTATAGTTCGCAGACGGGCTTTACCAAGCGCTATGCGAATTGGATTGCTTCGGCAGCCCATGCGGACTGCCTGGACGTGTCAGCCGCCAGTACCGAAGATTTATCGCAGTATGATGCCATCGTTTTTGGAAGCTGGATCAGCGGAGGCTATCTTCATGATCTCCACTGGTTGAAGGACAATTTGCCGACCTGTCCTGATCAGAAACGGATTCTGTATATTGTCGGCGCCAGTCCGTCCGAAAACGAGGAAGTGAAGCGGCTTCGCAAAAAGTGTCTGCGCGCTTTTGAAGAACACAACGTAAAGGATATTTTTTACTGCCCCGGCGGTTTTAACCTGGAAAAACTGCCCGCGTCTTCCAAAGCGATGATGAAACTGTTCATCCGCACGTTTCTCGCAAAGAAAAACAAGACCGAACCTCAGGCGTTAATGGCCCGGCTGATCGTTAAAACGTACGATGTGACCAACCCGAAATACATCCTTCCCATTCTCGACGCCTTAAAAAAGACTCGGATGCTCAAGAAGAATAAACCGGCTTCTCTTTTTTGACGGGTCGATTTTGAACCTGCTTTTCCTTCCAAAAGCCGTTCGGAAACGTCTTCAAATAGAATTTAAATCCCATTCAGAAACAGACAGCCGAACCGTCCTGCGCGGTTCGGTTCTTTTGCGTTCCGAGCAGAAGAACCGGTAAGATGATACAGGCTGTGATTAAGGCACGCTTGCGCGGGATTAAAGCAACATCATACTGTCCCGTACCCGACTTTAACCTGCAGTTCATTCAGGCGTGCGATCCTTTTTCAAAAGGAATGCGCGTACGATAAAACTAAGTGCAATCCATAAAAACGCATGCCAAAAATGAGCATGATACAGCCTGTATACACATAAGAAAGTTTTTAATCGAAAGGGAGGTCCTGTCTATGGAACAGCCAGCTCACACTGCGAACAACGATAAACTGACGCGAAAACAAAAACTGAAAAAGAAACTGCCCGCTTTAGGGGTCGGGGCTCTGATCATCGTTCTGATGGTCGGCCTCGATCAGTGGACCAAATGGGCCATTGTTAAAAGCATTCCCCTCAACGGCATGATTGAAGTTATTCCAGGTTTCTTTGAACTGACGTACTTACGAAACTTTGGAGCGGCCTTTTCCAGCATGACCGGCGTCTCGATGGGATTTTTCGGAATTCTCACGATTGTCGCCCTTTGCGTCATCGCGTATTACTTTATGAAAACCGATAGTACGAAAGTGGAATTCGCCCTGTCTCTGATTGCGGCAGGCGCCATCGGCAACCTGATCGACCGCATGACGCTCGGCTATGTCCGCGACTTCTTCCGCTTTTATATTTTCGGATCGCCCTTCGCGGTCTTTAACGTGGCCGACGTCTGCCTGACCATCGGCGTCGCGCTGCTCATTGTGATCGTTCTGGTCGAGGAATGGAAAGAGAGGAAAGCGTTCAATGAATCCAGCAAATCCAGTCAGTCCAAATAATATGGATCCAAAGCCACAGGAAGAAAAAAACAGCGAAACCGTCGAAGAGACACTTTATGCGGTCAATACACCCCCTGAAGTTATGACCGACGTAAACTTCGAAGACGATCTCGATGCATCCGATTCGATTCAGACCGTCGATCTGGACGACGGTTCCCAGCAGATCACGCTGACCTGCAGTAAGGAAGATGCCGGCATGCGTCTGGACAAGTACATCTGCAAAGTCCTTGATCTTAGCCGTACGCGCACCGCGTCCCTTCTTGAAGAAGATCGTGTCAAACTTTCCGACCGCAGCGTTAAAGCCAGCCGGAAAATGCAGGAAGGGGATATTCTCGAAATCCATATGCCGCCTGCACAGAGTCTGGAAGTTCTTCCGGAGAAAATGGATCTCGATATCGTCTACGAAGACGAAGACATCATCGTCATCAATAAGCCCAAAGGCATGGTTGTCCATCCTGCCCCTGGCCATATGGAACATACGCTGGTCAATGGTCTGCTCTACCATTGCAAGGATCTGTCCGGCATTAACGGCGTAAAGCGTCCGGGCATTGTGCACCGTATTGATAAGGACACTTCGGGTTTGCTCGTTGTGGCCAAAAACGACATGGCGCATGAATCTCTCGCAGCCCAGCTGCAGGACAAGAGCCTGCGCCGCATTTACCGCGCCATCGTCCATCATCCGTTCTCGCATACGATCGGAACCGTCGACGCGCCGATCGGCCGCGATGAAAAAGACCGCCAGAAAATGGCGGTAACAGCGAAAAACTCGAAACCGGCCGTAACGCACTTTACCGTTCTGGAAAACTTCAAGGACTACGCCTACATCGAATGTTCGCTGGAAACCGGTCGTACCCACCAGATTCGCGTACACATGGCCTATATCCAGCATCCGGTTGCCGGCGACACGAAATACGGTCCGAGAAAAACGATTGAAGCGGGCGGACAGCTGCTGCACGCGATGCAGCTCGAGCTGATCCATCCGCGTACGAAAGAAAAGATGCATTTTGAAGCGCCGCTCGATCCGACGTTCGCAAAAGTTCTGGCTGAGCTGGAAAAGGAAGCAGCAAACGCATGAGAGAACGTTCGGTACTGAGCTGGGATCAGTATTTCATGGCGATGGCCCATCTGGCCGCCTTCCGTTCCAAAGATCCCAACACGCAGGTCGGCGCCTGCATTATTAATCCGCAAAAGCGAGTGGTCGGCATGGGCTACAACGGCTTTCCGCGCGGATGCGATGATGACGTCTACTCGTGGGAGCGGGAAGGTCAGTTTCTGGAAACGAAGTACCCGTTTGTGGTGCACGCGGAACTGAACGCCATTCTCAACTCCATCCAGTCGCTGGCCGGATGTACCCTGTATGTATCGCTCTTTCCATGCAACGAATGCGCCAAGGCGATCATTCAGTCCGGCATTACCCGCGTCGTGTACGAATCGGATAAGTACTGCGGCAGCGAAGGCAACATCGCCAGCAAGCGCATGTTCCAGGATGCCGGGATTGAACTCATTCAGCTGCCCTATCAGGTCCATATCGATGCCCGCATCGAAGAAGGCCAGGACCGCTGTGCTGAGGACGGCTCCCGCGAGTGCGGCTGCCCGGACTGCAGGAAGTAAGATTTGTCTGGATGGAGATCTGCTGAAATCGATCTGCTCGTTCACAAAGCAGTCGGATAAAAACAGACGCCGAACAGATCCAGATGAATAGACGAAACAAACGAAACCGATGCCCTTAAAACTATCCGTTTCCATCCATACAGCGCGCAGGCGATAATGCCTGCGCGCTCGCTCTTTTTGCGCGGAATTCACGTTTTGGATTCTTCTGGAATTTTCAAATTTCGGGATTTTTGAATTTTCAAATTTTTGAATTATCGGATTTTTGATTTTCCCGCACGCATTCTGGGCAAAAGAAAATCCAGAACGGTTCCAAAAGAGGGAGACGTTCTGGATGTACTGCGGGCTTAGACCAGGCCGATTTTCTGGAAATTGACGAAATGCATTTTGACAAATTCCGGCATGCGCTCTTTTCCAATTTTCGCCATGAGCTTTCTGGCGCTCTGGGTGGCTTTGTCTCCACCACCTTTTTCCAGCGGCATCCCGGCTTTCGCCTCGAGCTGTTCCCAGACTTTTAAAAAGGCGTAGCGGGCGAGTACCGAAGCGGCCGCAACCGCGATATAATGCGATTCCGCCTTCGTCTCAAAATGAATGGTGCGAATGACGTTTTTCTCCTGCGCCAGATAGCTATAGTACGTGCGCGGAATGCAGAACTGGTCGATCACGCAAAGTTCAGGCAGGGCATAGCCTTTTTTCTGCAGATTCAGGTACACCTGATTGTGCATCATGGCTTTCATCTTGTTGAGGTTATAGCCTTTTTCCTCGCGTATGCGATTGTATTGGGCATTTTGTAAAATAACGATGGAATGGGGAACCATCGCTTCAATTTGCGGGGCCACTTCAAGAATGCGCGCGTCGGTCATTTTCTTGGAATCGGTAATTTCCATCGCGTGCAGCTTCGCGGCACATTCCTGGTCCGGGACGATTACCGCAGCGACGGTAACCGGGCCCATGTAATCGCCGGTGCCGACTTCATCGCTGCCGGCCTGCGGGAAAACATTGGCTTTGGACCCGTGACCTGCAGAAGACGAATTCGACGCGGGACGGACCCGTGGGACATCGTCAAGTTCTGCGGCCGAAAACCGTCCGCTGGATTCGTCTTTTCCTAAAATGTCATCGGCGACACTGACGACCCAGTCGATATCACCGCCCTGAATGACGACTTTACCGGACGTATAGGCGGTCACGACGACTTTTTTCCCGGAAGAATCCAGGACATAAATCGACCAGGCCGCGTAAGAGGGAAGATTTTTCGCTTTGGAGAGCGGTTTGAGTTTTTTGTGGAGAGTCTCGATCTGGCTCGAGCTCATGGTTCGTACAACAGTTGCCATGTTCCTATTGTATCATTACAGGGATTGCGGCCGTTTCCGGACCGCCGGGCCTTCCCTGCAGAGGAAAGCTGTATTTCCTCGTGCAAAAGACGGACGATACAATGCCGATCCCAGTCGCTTTTACGCGTATCTGCGGATCAGCGGATCGGGTGCAGGCTGAAAGAAAAGATTTCACAGAAACCAGAGTCGACAGGACTCTGCAGTAAATACTGAATTTATGCAAAAAAACAACGAATTCCATTGCGGAATTTAGAAGGAAAGAGAGGGACGGATATGTACGTAGATAACTGGAATGCCATCGATATGCCGGCGGTACTGGAGCAGTTTGCCAGCCTGGCGGCTTCGCCCAAAACCGCAGCCCATTTAAAAGACGCAAGAGTGTTCAAATCGACGGCAGTCGTTCGGCGTCAGCTGGATCTTTGCGCAGAAGCCTTTGCGTTTTTGCAGGATGGGCAGGAGCTTTCGTTAGGCGGACTTGGCGACATCACAAAATCCGTCAAGCTGGCCAAAAAGGGCATCGCGCTGAACGGCAGCGAACTGCTGGAAATTTCACTGTTTATTACGGCGTCGCAGACCGCGGCCAAGGCGTTTTCGCCCGAAAAGGAACCGATGCTTTCGGATCTGGCCTCTACGCTGGCCAACCTGTCTTCCCTGGCGGCGGACATCGATGAAGCGATCGATCTTTCCGGATCGATTCGACCGGATGCGAGCGCCCGCCTGCAGAACCTGAGCCGTCAGCTGGTGCAGACGAAAGCCGATCTGTCGGCTGCAGCCAAAAAGTTTATTCAGGCGCATTCGTCTTCGCTGGTCGATACGATGACGGTGTATTCCGGAGGACGCCTCTGCGTTCTGGTCAAGGCGGCCGACAAGTATAAGTTTGGCGGCATCGTCCATGGAACGAGCCAGTCCGGGGCCGGAAGCTACGTAGAACCAGACGCGCTGGCGACGCTCAATAACGCGGCAGCCAGTCTGGAAAACGAAATCGAAGAAGAAAAGAAGCGCATCTGCAAGGAGCTCAGCCGCAAAGTCGGCGCAAACGCCAAGGCGCTTCTGTCCAACGACGAAACGCTCGAAATTATCGATACGGCTCTGGCCAAAGCACGTTGGATGCAGCTGCACGACGGATGCATTCCGACGCTGCAGGGCATGAGCCACGCGCTGCATATCGATCACGCGGTACATCCGCTGCTGGATGCGAAAACCGCAGTCGCCAACTCGTATGCGCTGAGCGATGAACAGGACTGTCTGATGATTACCGGATCGAACATGGGCGGCAAGACCGTTACGCTCAAGACGATCGCGCTCTTTATTCTTCTTGCGCAGTGCGGCTTTCCGGTCAGCGCCCATCGGGCTATGCTTCCCATTTACGAACAGTTTTATTTCGATGTCGGCGATGAGCAGTCGATCGAAAACAACTTGTCGACGTTCTCGTCGCACATTTCCAAAATCGCGAAAATCATTAAGAAAGCCAACGAACATACGTTCGTTCTGCTCGATGAAATCGGCAGCGGAACGGATCCGGATGAAGGCGCGGCGCTTGCTCAGGCGGTCATCGAAGCGCTGATGGATCGCGGGTCTACGATTTTAACGAGTACCCATTACAACGCGGTCAAAGCCTTTGGGAAAACGAATCCGCGCGTGCTGTGCGGATCGGTGGAATTCGATCCTGTGAAACTTGTTCCGACGTATCGCTATTTACCTGGTATCAGCGGCGCGAGCTGCGCGTTCCCGATTGCCAGCCAGTTCGGGCTGAACGGAGATGTACTCAAACGCGCCCGGGAGCTGAAAGCTCAGAACGAATCCGAAGCCGCCAGGCAGCTGTCGGTTCTTGAAAAGCAGCAGGCCCAGGTACAGAAGCAGAAAGACCGCTTCGACGCGCTCGTTAAGGACGCACACCGTCTGCAGAAAAAGGCGGACGAAGACCAGAAAAAATGGGCGTCCATGAAAAAGCGTCTCGACGACGACTATGCCCGCCAGCTTGAAGACATGCTTTACGAAAAGCAGGAAGAAGCCAAAGCCATCCTGCGCGATCTGCGGGCCAGCACGGGAAAAGCCAGTCACGAACAGATCGAGAAAATGGGTCAGCTCAGTCAGCTCGACGACGCGAAGAAAACCGAAGAGCCGGCGGTCGAAAAGCAGGAAACGATCGAACCGGGCGACTACGTCCATGTCATCTCCCTCAACAATCATGGCGAAGTCGTTCAGGTGCGCAAGAATAAGGCTGTCGTCATGGTCAATGGCCGACGCGTCAATCTGAGCGTTGATCAGCTCGAAAAGATCAAGAAGCCCAAAGCGCAGAAACAGCCGCGTAAAAAGGAAAGTCCGGATCTTTCCTTCCGTCCGTTCAATATGGAACTGAACCTGATCGGCATGCGTGTCGAAGAAGGCATCCGCGAGCTCGACCATTATATTGATCAGGCGGTTTACCATAATATTAAAAACGTCCGGATCATTCATGGCATGGGTACCGGCGCGTTGCGCAGCGCGGTCTGGAAAGATCTCAAGAG
This sequence comes from uncultured Allobaculum sp., assembly GCF_948576815.1. Taxonomy (NCBI): domain Bacteria; kingdom Bacillati; phylum Bacillota; class Erysipelotrichia; order Erysipelotrichales; family Erysipelotrichaceae; genus Allobaculum; species uncultured Allobaculum sp. Next base: position 5,692 of record NZ_CAPAEZ010000043.1, on the reverse strand, counting down.
CCATCCGCAGGTCAAGCGCATTTCCAGCGGCGGACCTAACGACGGCGGTCTAGGCGCTACGCTCGTCGAACTGAAATAAACCGTCTGCAGTGCAGGTCGGATTTTCGCGCAATCTTTCGCAAAGCCGGGGGATTGCGCGCTTTGCTATACTGAAAAAGGACGCTTTTTCGTCCCACAGACGTTTGATAATGAAAAAGAACGGTCTTCTGACCGCAGATAACGTCTGAATATTCCATTTATTTTTGAACGAATGCACTCTTGTCAAAGAGTTAGAAAGGATCGTATGCCGCTGACCGAACATATTCAGAAAAAACTGGAACTGCTTCCGGATAAGCCCGGATGCTACATCATGAAAGATGCAAATCAGGAAATCCTGTACGTCGGAAAAGCCAAGGTTCTCAAAAACCGGGTTCGATCCTACTTTCACGGCGTTCACAATAACAAGACCACCAAACTGGTGGCCCGCATCGAAGATTTTGAATTCATCAACACCACAACCGAAAAGGAAGCGCTGCTTCTCGAGATCAATCTGATCAAGAAATACCGGCCGCCCTTTAACATCATGTTCATGGATGACAAAATGTATCCATACATTGAAGTCACCAAGGGGGCGGATTTCCAGGTCCGCATTACCCGTAAGGCCAAGGGAAGAAACAGCGACTTTTTCGGTCCCTATCCGATTTCGACGTACGCCTACGACATGGTCAAGCTGATCAGTCAGCTCTACCCGATGCGCCGCTGCCGCACGATGAGCAAGACCCCCTGCCTGTACTATCACATGCACCAGTGTCCGGGCTTCTGCTTCCAGAAAGTCGATGAAAAAGAGGCGCTCGCGCGCCGCGAGAAAATCATTCGCTTTCTCAAAGGCTATACCGGGGAAGTGAAAGAAGAGCTGCAGGAAAAGATGGCCGAAGCGAGCCAGAACCTGAATTTCGAGCGGGCACAGGAACTGCTTGGCCAGATCCGTTCCATCGACTACATTCAGGAAAAGCAGACAATCGACTTTTCGATCCGGGACAACTTCGATGTCTTTGGCTGGTACGAAGACAAAGGCTACATTTCCTTCCAGGGCTTTTTCGTGCGCGAGGGCAAGCTGCTCGAACGCAACATGTCCGTTGCACCAATTTATGAAGACGTGCAGGACGCGTTTGTGTCGTATATTTTGCAGTACTATCAGACGAACAAAATCCCATCGACCATTTACGTGCCGGAAGGAACGGATGTGGAGTCGCTCGAAGACGCGCTCGATACGAAAATCATCATTCCGCAGCGCGGCGATCGAAAGAAGCTGACCGAACTGGCGTGCGCCAACGCGAAAGAAGCACACGAACAGAAGTTCCAGCTCATTTACCGCAAGGACCGTGAACTCGAAGGCGCCAACCGCAAGCTTTCGACCATTTTCCATAAGCCGATCCATACGATTGAGCTGTTCGATAACTCGCACATTTCCGGAACGTACAACGTTTCCGGTCTGGTCGTCTTCCGCGACGGCAAGCCCGATAAAAATGCGTACCGCAAATACCAGCTCGACGGCTACCGCTCCGATACCGACTCCATGAAGGAAGTCGTGCGCCGCCGCTATTCCCGGCTGCAGCGCGAAAACAAGCCAATGCCGGATCTGCTTCTCGTCGATGGCGGTGTCGGTCAGATTCATGCCGCCCAGAGCATTCGCGATGAGCTGGGCATTCCGCTGACGATCGCGGGTCTGGTCAAGGACGATAAGCACTCGACGAGAGCGCTCCTCAATGAAAATCTTCAGGAAATCCCGCTCGATAAAACCGATCCGCTGTTTTTCCTGCTGACGCGCATGCAGGATGAAGTGCACCGCTTTGCGATAACGTACCACCAGAAACTGCGCGCCAAGGGCATGACCAAGTCGATTCTCGACGATATTGCCGGCATTGGGCCAAAGCGCAAAAAACAGATTCAGTCGGCCTACCCGTCTTTGAAAAAGATGCGGGCAGCGTCCTTAGAAGATTTTGAAAAAATCGTTCCGGCCAAAACGGCGGCGCTGCTCTATGCGCGCCTGCACGAACACGATGAAGAAAAGACGGATACCGCCAGTCCGGCGGAAAACGCCGAAACCGTCCCCGTGTCGGATGCCGGAAATACCCGAACGGCGGCAGAAACGCCGGCGTCGGATCCGAGTGTTGCAATATCTGATCCGGCCGATTTGCTCCATACAGAAGAGAGGGCAGAAAGGGGAAGCGAGGAATGAAAGCGAACGAAACCCATTCGATGAAATCGAACAAAGTCATTTTGCGTACCCGCCTCGTCATTTTCTTCTGCTGCGTGGCCTTTGCGCTGCTGACCTTTTTCCATTTGCAGAAAGTGGCCGATCCGCTGACCCGCTACCCGTACGGAACGCCGGAACAGCGCGATCAGCTGGCGGTGCTGCTCGATGACGAAGACATCAACACGCTGATCAACATGCAGCTGCTGCCCGAAGAAGTGCTGCCCTACGCGAGCGTAGCGGAATTCAACATGGACAACATCCGCTATTACCAGCAGATCATGGCCGCTCAGGCGGCTGATCCGCAGTTTGTGGTCTATTTCGTCAACACGTACCGGGATCGCATGGACGCCGACCGGATGAGCGAACTGCTCGGCTGGCTGTCCTATACGGATCTGATCAACTATTTCGAATCCGGCAGCACGCTGCCGCTCTATCACGGACGCCCCGATGACCTGACAGCCGTTCTCAATGGAACCGAAACGATTTTGCGCTGGGAACCTGGCGATCTGACCGAAATCGCGCCGGGCATCAGCCTGCGCTATCCCGCCGCAGCGAGCTGGCTGCAGATGGCCAGTGACGCGGCTGCAGCCGGTCATGAACTCAAGGCCGTCGGCGGCTACATGAGTCAGGCAGACCAGCAGCAGGCGCAGGAACATGCCTCGTACAATCAGGGCCCATACGGCACCCGGGAAGAACAGCTCGGCTTGAGCGTTCGTCTTTCCGGCTTTGACGAATGGAACGACGTGGTTTCGAAAGAAAAAGGCGAAGACTGGAGCAAAGCCTGCGACGATCTCAGTAAAGAGCAGAAAAGCACGCTCGACTGGCTGAGCGAGAATAGCTGGAAATACGGCTGGGTCTTCCGCTATCCCCAGCAGAAGGAAGAGAAAACCGGGGTCAAATGGCAGCCGTTCGTTTTGCGCTATGTCGGTCAAGACGCAGCCTCTGAGCTTTTTGAAAAGGGCGAAGTTCTCGAGGAACTAAAATAGAAATCGAAGAGCAGATCTTTCTATATCACGCTGCTCAAAACAGGAAACGGAGGAAGCAGGATTGAAAGCACAGATTATTGTGGCCAGCGATACCCATGGAGCAGGAAACCTGCTCACCGAACTGGAAAAAGCGTATCCGCATGCCGATCTCTTTCTGCATTGCGGAGATCTCGAAAACAGCCCGGAATACTTTCCCGCCTGGATTTTCGTGCGCGGAAACAATGACTACGGCGGAAACCGTCTGATGCCAGACAGCCGGGTCGTCTCCTATGCGGAGATCCGCATTTACATGACGCATTCCCATCGCCTTGGCTATTACAGCCGGCTCGAAAAACTGGCCGCCTTAGCTAAGGAAAACGACTGTCAGATTGCGGTATTCGGTCATACGCACGTACCGCTCATCAAGAAGGTCAACGGCGTCCTGCTGGTGAACCCGGGAAGCATGCGTTTTCCGCGGGATGGCAATTCGCCCTGCTACGCGGTGATTGAAGTCGACGATAACGATCAGATCCACGCAAAACTGATCCATCAGGAAGACTGGCCGTTCAAACCGAAAAACAGCTGGACCGGCGGCTGGTGGTAAGCCGATCTACCTGATCGACGAAACGGAAAAAACAGATCCCGGTCTGCTTGAAGAAAAGCAGGCCGGGATTTTTGAATGGTCGATGAGCGTCTTCATCTGGAGAAATCTCCAGCGCGCGAGGGATTCTGACGAAGACGTACAAACCGGATTCCGATTTGTACCGCCTCTGCCCACGCACCCGGTTCAGTGATAAAATGAACTCCATAACGCTTAGAAAGAAAAAGCCTGTCTTCGTAAAAAAGAAAACAGGCGAGATGGCAGGCAAATCCGAAAAGGCAAAAAAAAACGCCTTTTCAGGCGATTCGTTCTAAGTGGCGTCCTGGAGATGATTCGAACACCCGACCGTGCGCTTAGAAGGCGCATGCTCTATCCAACTGAGCTACCAGGACAGCGAGATTATTTTAGCACTAATCGAAAGAGGATCAAGCAATTTATGCCCAAAGATATTCAAAAAGAAATCCAGAACGGAACGAACGCGCCAAAGACTCTGGATCGAAGCCGCCTTTTGGATTCCCATACATCATCGAAAAATACCCCGGAGCGGGAAGGGTACTACTTCGCGGGCTGGTACGTCGATCCGGAACTGACGCGTCCAGTCAACCCGGCGGGACTTCTGCCCGATACGATGCAGCTGTATCCCAGCTGGAAGCCGCTTTCCTACAACATCATTTACGAACTCGACGAGGGCATGAACTCGCCGCTGAATCCCCACAGCTATACCGTCGAAAGCGGTCTGCTCAAGCTGTACCCGGCGCAGTGCGAAGGCAAGCTCTTTACCGGCTGGCTGATGGATGGCGAGCTGATCGAATACATCGATCCGTCGTGGATGCGAAGAATCCGTCTGAAAGGAACGTTCGATGCTCTGGTGGAAATTTCCTTTGACTCGTGCGGCGGAAGCCGCGTCGCTCCGGTAAAAACCGATGGCGCGGGACGCATTCACCCGCCGTTTTCGCCGATCCGGATTGGCCATCGCTTTACGGGCTGGTATCTTGATCCAGCCTGTCATCGCGCCTGGAATCCGTCCATGCGCTTTGCCAAGCCAACAACGCTTTACGCGGGATGGAAGGAAGAAGAATACGAAATTCGCCTGGATCCGGACAAAGGCGTGCTGGACGTCGATCCGGTGCTCTCCTACTCGATCAATACGCCTTCGTTTACCTTGCCGGTTCCCAGGCGCAAAGGCTGGAGCTTTGGCGGCTGGTATGACGAGCGCGGCAACATCTGTCTGATGGTACGCAAAGGCATGAGCGGCAATCGAAATCTGCATGCCCTCTGGGTGCCGGAAAGCGAAGAAAGTCTGCATGTGCCCGGCCGTTTCTGGAGACCGCTTCATCTGGATTTTGAAGATGAGGAAAGTATCGATACGCAGGGTCTGTCTGAGAAATAGGACAAAGTATGGATTTGGATCGTGCGGGAATTGTGACCGCGATGAACGCATGGCTTGAACAGCCGGATCGAGGGTCCTGCATGGAATGCCGGCAGCCGTATTTCGATCGACACGGGGATCAGATTATCGTGTATCTGGAAAAGTAAGATGCGGGGATACGCCAGCGATGACAGGACACTTCTGAACGGTCTGGAACTATCTGGAATCGCCATTGAAAATGAGAATCAGTCTCGTCTTGCGTCTGTCTGTGCAAAATACGGTTTGATTCGTAAAGGAAACGAGCTGCGTAAAGAAACAAATTCGGATCGCCTGCCAGACGATCTCGTGCATTTTGCACAGGCGCTTCTGGAGATTGAAAAACAGCTCGGTGAACTGCCCTTGCACACGACAAAGGGCTCCAGTATGCGCGACGATCGAAATCCGCATACCCGCTCCACTGTGTCCGAAGTAAGCGTCAAATAAAAGACGGGTATTTTCTCGACCGCCTCCTTGGGATAATT